>JAZNEH010000041.1:0-5860 GCA_045588515.1 Eubacteriales bacterium | reverse complement strand
ATCGTGGACATCATCTCCGATGTGAATCTGGCATACTCCGAGCATGCCCGCAAGTACCTGCATGAGTGCGGCCTGCCCAAGGAGCGCGTTTATGTGACCGGTTCTCCCATGGCAGAGGTCCTGCACCAGAACCTGGCCAATATTGAAGCCTCTGATGTCCATGCCCGCCTGGGTCTGGAAAAGGGCAGATACATCCTGCTCTCTGCCCATCGGGAAGAGAACATCGATACCGAAAAGAATTTCTTATCCTTATTTAATGCTATTAATAAAATGGCAGAAAAATATGATATGCCCATTCTCTATTCCTGCCATCCCCGCTCCCGGAACCGGCTGGAGGCCAGCGGCTTCCAATTGGATCCCCGAGTGATCCGCAACGAGCCCTTGGGCTTCCACGACTATAACTGCCTGCAAATGAACGCCTTCTGTTGCGTTTCCGATTCCGGCACCCTGCCGGAAGAAAGCAGTTTCTTCACCAGCGTGGGCCATCCCTTCCCTGCTGTTTGCATCCGCACCAGCACCGAACGGCCCGAAGCCCTGGATAAAGCTTGCTTCGTGCTGGCCGGTATCGACGAAAAATCCCTGCTTCAGGCAGTGGATACTGCGGTTCAGATGAATCTGGACGGCAACCACGGCATCCCTGTGCCCGATTACGTGGAAGAAAACGTTTCCACCAAAGTGGTCAAGCTGATCCAAAGCTACACCGGCGTGGTGGATAAAATGGTTTGGAGAAAATATTAATGGGCATTAAGCAACTGATCAAAAGAGCGCTGGGACGCCAAGAACTAAGCAATGAAGTCTTCATAAAAGATTTGAGAAATCGCGGGATCAAAATCGGAGAAGGAACGATATTTTACTCTCCGGCTAATACCGTTGTTGATCTGACCGTTCCTCATATGTTAGAGATTGGCGAAAATGTTCGTATTACCCATGGCGTCACCATTCTTGCCCACGATTATTCATGGAGTGTTCTCACAAGAACCACCGGAAACTGCCTGGGGGGCACTGCCCCTTTGAAAATCGGTAATAATGTGTTCATCGGCGTTAATGCAACCATTCTAATGGGTTCTGTTATCGAAGATAACGTAATTATCGGTGCCGGAAGCGTTGTGAACGGAAGATGTGAAACAAATTCCGTTTATGCCGGCAATCCAGCCAAACGCATTTGTTCTTTGGAAGCCTTTTATGAAAAACGAAGCAAAAAAGCAATTGAAAGCGCAAAAAACGTATGTAAAGCGTATTATACAAGATATCAAATGCGCCCTGGCATCCGAGAGTTACGTGAGTTTCAATATTTATTCAAAAATGAACTGGATGAAGAGATGCGTGCGCTGATTACCGCCACCGGTTATCCCCATGAGGCAGAACTTTTTTTAAAGAATCATCAACCGCCCTATGCCTCAATGGACGCATTGATCGATGAAAGTTTGGCGGAACTATAAACAGGAGAAAAAGTATGGATATTGCAATGTTAACAGGGTTGTTCCCTAAAGAATATAAACAACAGATTCTTGAGGATTCAATCGGTGTTGTTCAAAATGCCGCTGATAGCCTTCAATGGAAATTCGTTGAGGGATTAGACCAGAATCTAGGGCATCCTGTTAAACTGATCAATTCCCTTTATATTGGTTCCTTCCCCGCCAGATATAAAAAAATGCGTATAAAAACCGCATCCTTTTCTCATACAGAAAACGCCAAAGATGTCAATGTGGGATTTTTGAATCTTCCTTTGATAAAAATGTATTCCCGCTATCGTACGCTTCTTCCGCACTTAAAGAAATGGGCTTTGGATGGCAAGAAAAACAAAGTATTGATTGGTTATGCGCTCACTTCCGTTTTTGTTGAGGCCTTGCGCTACGTTAAAAAAATCAATCCGGAAGTTACCACCTGCATCATCGTTCCGGACTTGCCGGAATATATGAACACATCAAATAAAACCTCCTTTGCCTATTCCTTTTTAAAGGGCCTGGAAATTAAGTTAATTCATTCTCACCTTTCTTATTGCGATAAATTTGTTTTACTCACTGAACAAATGGCAGAATCGCTAGGCGTGCAGGATTATGTGGTTGTGGAAGGAATTGCTTCGGAACAAGAGATCGTTACCGATAAGCCGGAGAAGATCATTCTTTATACCGGATCACTCCATGAAAAATATGGTATTCTCAATCTGATAAGCGCTTTTGAATTGATGGAGAATAAAGAGTATAAACTCGTTATCTGCGGTGCCGGGGATTCTGAGAAATATATCCGTGCTAAAGCGAAGGACAATGCCGATATTATTTTCCGCGGCCAATTGCCCCGAGAAGAGATTTTAGAATTGCAGAAAAAAGCCGCCATCTTAGTGAACCCCCGCCAAGGAAACGAGGTTTTTACAAAATATAGTTTCCCTTCCAAAAATTTAGAGTATCTATCCACCGGCCGGGCTGTCGTGGCATATAAACTGGCGGGCATCCCCGCTGAATACGACAACTACTTCTTTTATGTAGATGGTGATTCTGTCGTTGATTTTGCCCATAAACTCGATGAAGTTTGTCAAATGGACCCAGCCGAACGTCAAGTTTTTGGAAATCGCGCCGCAAACTTTGTGCAAACTTTCAAAAGTGCAAAGGCCCAATGCCGCCGAGTATTAGAAAGTCTACATTCAGAAAGGCAAATAAATGAATAATTATAAAATTGTCAATAATAAAGTCCATTTTCCTATATTAGCCTGTTTCCTTTCACTATGCCTCATTATAGGACGTGACACTTTGATTGCCAATGTTTCCCTTGGCTTTTATCCATCCCAAATTATCACTATTTTGCTTGTTGGAATTCTTGGAATCCTCTTCGCAATCACCAATTTTCAATCTTTGAGAGATATTTTGAAAGATCACCGTTTATGGATCATTTGGATTGGGAGCATCATCTATCTCCTGCCAATGTTCGTAAAACAAGATTTTCAATTGATGTATGCCAGCATTCTATTTTGCTTAATTTTTGGCGTTTTCATCTCCTTTATCAGTTCCATTGAGCAAACCGGCAAAGTATTCGTTTTCATAATCGGCGCCTTATCTCTTTATTCCTTTTTATCTCTTTATGTTTTAAATCCATTAGCCGTTAACGGCGTCCTTCCAGCGAACCAAGTCACAAACAGTGCCGGGGTTACATTGAATCATTTCGGGTTGGCGTATGCCATTCCTCAAACTCATTATATTCGTAATTTTTCCATTTTTCGGGAACCCGGTGTTTTTTCTTTTTTTATTAATCTTGCGTTTTATTTAAATAATGAAATCGTAACATACTCCAAAAAATACGTGTATTATGTTTTAAATGCCATTCTCGTGCTTGCTTCCATCTCCACGTTTTCAACATCCGGCATAGCCGTCACGTGTGCTTTATGTCTGTTTTTTGTATTAGACAAAAAGTTATATAAGGCAAAGTACTTTTGGGGAATCGCCGGTGGCATTGCGGCGGTTGCAACATTATTCATCATTGTTGTTATCATCAAAAAGGGCACGCTCTATTGGGAGCTCCTGAGTATGGTCAATAAACTCTTCACTAAAAACGAATCTATTTTTGCAAGAGTGACTTCCCTCGTTGAAAACATTAAATTGATCGCCACACACTTCTTTTTCGGCGATACCGTATGGAACGTGTTTTATTCTTTTGGAAACAACACGTCCTCAACATTAATCCTTCTATCGATGTGTGGTGTATTTGGCGGATTGGCCAATATTGTATTATGGATCTCGTTTTTATGGAAAAAGAACCGTCATATTCTCTTAAATATCTTTTTGATTTTAGTGATGTTTTTAAGTTTTAATACGCAAAATCTCACAACAAACCTTTTCTTTTGGTTGTTTCCTCTAATGAGTTATTGTAATAAAATTGCAAATCAACGATAACGATATTCTATTATAAGGATCATTATGTCTATGAAATTACTATGGCTGTGCAATGTGGTTCCCGGCATTTTACAAAAGCACTTCAACCAACCTTATGGGCTTGGCGGCTTATGGATGGATCATATATTGGAAACTCTTTGCACTCTTCCTGAGATCAATATTAAGGTTTTATGCCCATATAAAATGGAATCATCCGGCACTTTAACAACTCGTTGCAGTTATGCCACCTTTTTAGAGGCACGCCCTTACCCTTATAATCCTTCTCTCGAAACTACTTTTGAGAAAATCATAACAGAGTATGATCCGGATGTCGTACACATATGGGGCACCGAATACGGCCATTCATTGGCAATGGTGCAGGCCTGCGAAACGCTTAAAATATCAAACCGAGTTTTAGTCAATATTCAAGGGCTATGTTCTGTGATCGCCAAGCATTACGCAGAGGGGATCCCTTTAAACATTCAAAAAAGTTATACACTCCGTGACTTGTTGAAAAGAGAAAATATTCAAATCCAGCAACGCAAATTTGCTCAACGTGGTTCCTTAGAAATTCAAACGATTTCTAAAGTTCATCACGTTGCCGGAAGAACTGAATGGGACTATGCCTGCGTCAAACAAATCAATCCCAATGTAAACTACCATTTTTGCAATGAAACTTTACGCCAAGAGTTTTATCAAAATCAATGGGCCTACAACTCCTGCAAAAAGCACCGAGTTTTTGCTTCCAGTTGTGTGTATCCCGTAAAAGGTTTTCATTACCTGCTGGAAGCCTTCGCCGCAATCCTTAAAGATTATCCCGATTGCACTTTGGCCGTTCCCGGCGAAAACCCCTTGGCTTCAACCGGCATTTTAAACAAATTGCGCCAAAGTATGTATGCAGTCTATTTGAAACGCCTGATTCGTCGGTACCATTTGGAGAACAAAGTTGAATTTTTAGGCGCTCTAAATGCGGAACAGATGAAGAATGCCTATCTTTCCGCCAATGTTTTTGTTTTACCTTCAACCATTGAAAATTCACCTAATTCTTTGGGAGAAGCAATGCTTTTAGGGGTTCCCTGCATCGCCGCACACGTGGGCGGTGTTCCTGATATGATGCAACATCAAAAAGACGGATTCATTTATCAACCAACGGCTCCTTATATGCTGGCGCATTATATCAAGAAAGTTTTTTCAATGGCAGAAACAGCAGAAACGTTAGGAACAAATGCAAGGGGACATGCCCTAAAAACACATGATTCCGAAAAAAACCTACAAGAACTACTTGCAATTTATAGAAAAATACACGAATCGAGGAAAATATGAATAACCCATTAATCAGCGTAATCATACCCGTTTACAATGTAGAAGATTATCTCGGCCGATGTATTGAATCGGCTCTAAAGCAATCTTATCCCCATTTAGAAATTATTTTAGTTGACGATGGTTCAAAGGACAATTCGGGGAAAATATGCGATGAATATGCAGAAAAAGATTCTCGCATTCTGGTAATCCATAAAGAAAACGGCGGCCTTAGTAGCGCAAGAAATGCCGGAATCGAAGTTGCCAAAGGAGAATATCTGGCATTTTTAGATAGCGATGATTGGATCGCCCCCGATGCTTATGAGTGTCTTCTAAATTCATGCTTGGAACATAATGTCAAATTATCCTGTGGGGGTCGTTATGATGCGTATGCTGCATCAGAAGAACAAGACGTTGGTCTTTGCCCTCCCTGTAATGAAGCGATCACCGCAACCGAAATGTTGGCCCGAATCTTTACGTGGAATAATTGCGACTCTGCCGCTTGGGATAAATTATTTCACCGTTCTCTTTTCGAAGAAATTCGTTTCCCCTTAAATCAGGTCAGCGAAGATGTGGCAATTATGTACCAAATTATAGAAAAAGCAGGGCGAGTTGCGATGTGTAATAAACCTATTTATTATTATTTTCATCGCCCCAATAGCATCACCACCTCCGCTATTTCCGAAAAATCTTTCCATATT
>JAZNEH010000040.1:0-21796 GCA_045588515.1 Eubacteriales bacterium | reverse complement strand
CTTAGCCTGTGCAGCAGTGATCTTGCCGGCGTCGATCATTTCCTTCAGCTTCAGACCGGCAACAACGCCTGCAGCGTAACGGCCCTGGTAGATGGAAGCGAATGCATTGTGGAAGTTCTTCAGGCCAGCAGTGTGAGCCTGGGTACCGGTAGCGTGGCAGAACTGCACATCGGGATATTCCTGAGCAGCCTTGATCAGGAAGTTTTCATGGCCGAAGCTATCTGCGAAGATGATATCGCAGCCTTCGGTTTCGATCAGTTCAACGGCAGCATCGTAGCATTCGTTGGACTCGGGGATCTGGGTCTTCTGAACCATCGTTACGCCCATGTTCTTGCAGGCAGCAACTGCAGCATCAATGAAGTTCTTATCGTAGGTGGATTGTTCATCATGCAGGAAGATGAAACCAACCTTCAGATCTTCGTCGGCGCCGCCGTTGTTGCCGCAGGATGCCATGGTGAACAGCATCAGAACGGCCAGGATTGCAGCAAGCAGTCTTTTCATTTTGTTTTCCTCCAAAAATTTTTTTATGTAAAAAAATTACATACAACTTTAAGAGCGGAAGGTTACGCTATCATCGCTCATAGTATCGATCAGCGCCAAAGCCTCTACCCGGTAGCCTTCCTTCCGCAGGGCATCGCCGCCGCCCTGAAAGCCTTTTTCAATGGCTGTTACCAAGCCGGCCACTTCTGCCCCGGCTTGATTGGCGATTTCGATCAAGCCCCGCAGGGCGCAACCGTTGGCAAGAAAATCATCCACGATCAAGAGTTTTTCGCCTTCGGAAATATAATCCTTGGCGATCACGATCTCATAATCCTTATTATGGGTGTAAGAATGAACCGACGCACTATAAACCGCACCGCCCAGATTACTGGTTTGATGTTTTTTTGCAAAAACCATCGGCAGTTTCATAACCGCAGCCGCCGCAAAGGCAATGGCGATGCCGGAGGCTTCCACCGTTACCACTTTCGTTACACCTTCATTTGCAAAAAGCCGGGCGATCTCCTCCCCCATTTCCATCAAAAAGGGCACGTCCATCTGCTGATTCAGGAAACTGCCCACTTTCAAAACATGGCCGGGCAGAACTTCGCCGTCTTTTAAAATCCGATCTTCCAAGGCTTTCATCCGTTTGTTTGTTCTCCTGTTTACGCTTTATTAACAAATACACCTTAATAATAACAAAAAAGAACGGGTTTTGTCAACATAGAAACATCAAAAATCCCGTTCTTTTTCAAAATATTTTTAATACTGATAGATACCGGCAGTCAGGCGTTCGCTCCGTCCATCGGGCAGAGTAAGTTCTGCCTCGCAGCCTTCGGGAATTTCAAACCGATAATAGATTTTTCCGTCTAACCGATATTCCCAATGGGAGAGGATCTTGCCTTGGCGGCTCTCGATAGAGGCCGTCAGATGGCCCAAGCGGGCATCAGGAACGGGCTTCAGCGTGATCTTCTGATAGCCAGCCCCGTCTTCCTTCACCTTGATCCCGGCGGCCACGCCGAAGATCCAATCATAAACGGAGCCATAAGCATAATGGTTATAGGAGTTCATTGCGTCGCTCCAGAAGGTGCCGTCCTCCTTAATGCCATCCCAATGCTCCCACATAGTAGTGGCGCCCTGTTTCACAGAGAAGAGCCAAGAGGGGAAGGTTTCCTGCAACAAAAGATCATAGGCTAGTTTTTCATAGCCGTTTTCTGCCAATACGTGGAGCAAATAAGGGGTACCCACAAAGCCGGTGGTCAGGTGGGTTCCGTTGGCGATAACCATATCCGCCAGATCCTTGGCGATGATGGGGCGTTCCTCTTCGGTGCAGAGATTAAAATGCAGCATCAGCACCCGGGCAGTCTGGGTATCGGGGTTGACCACGGGCTGTTTTTCCGCATTATGGTGGTTTTTCAGCGCATCCCCTTTGCAGACCGGCTTGCCGTTTTCGATATAACATTCACGGAACTTGGCAACGATCTTTTCGTAAAGGGCTTCGTATTCTGAAACGTCCTCACCCAGGACCTTACCGGCCTTGACCACAAGGTTGCAGGAATAGGCGAAAAAGGCGGTACCGATCAGGTCGCAGGGGGTAGCACCCATATAGATGCCGTCGCCGGCGTCCATCCCCAGCCAATCGCCGTAATGGTTGCCATCCAACCATAAAAATTCCTCGCTTCCGGTGCTGTGGATATAGTCCACCCATTTTTTCATCATCGGAAAACTATCCCGCAAAATTTCGGAATTGCCGTAAGCCAGATAAAGTTCCCAAGGGCAAATGCAGGCCGCATCCCCTCAAGCGGCGGAAATACGGCTTCTTCTGCCTTTGAGGCAGAAGGCACGATCCCTTCAATGCTGCCGTCTTCTCCCTGCTCCAGAGCCATATCGCCCAACCATTTTTTAAAGAATTTTTCCACATCGTAGTTGATGGCGGCGGTGCGAACGAAGACCTGAGCATCGCCGGTCCAGCCCAGCCGTTCATCCCGCTGGGGGCAATCCGTGGGAACGTCCAGATAGTTACTCTTCTGGCCCCAGATCACGTTATGATACAGTTGATTGATCAGAGCATTGCCGCAATGGAATTCGCCGGTGCGCTTCAGAGCGGAATGAACCACCACGGCGGTGAATTGATCGGGATCCACTTGATCGAAAGGATACTCCAAAAGGCGAATATAGCGGAACCCATAGAAGGTGAAATGGGGCACCAGAGTTTCCTCTTTCCCGCTCAGAATAAATTTGGCATAGGCCTTGGCAGAGCGGTAATTCCCGTTATAAAAATCACCGTCTTTATCCAACACCTCGGCGTGATCAAAGGCGATCACATCGCCGGCCTTGCCCTGCACCTTCAGTTCCACCCAACCGGTCATATTCTGGCCGAAATCCAGAACCTTTTCGCCCTTGGGCGTGGTAATGACCTCCACCACCTTCAGACGCTCTACCGGAACGATATCTTCGCCTACTTGGGGAACGGTATGATACTTTTTCTCCGCATAAACGGCTTTTCCCAAAAACTCCGGTTGATGGGTGCCATCCCAGATCTCGCCGTTATAAATATCGGTATAAACTGCAGGATGGGTATAACAATCCCAATGGGTGCCGGTGTAAACGGTTTCCGTGCCACCATCGGCATAATAAGCCGTGATCTCGGCGGCAACCCGCACCATCTTGTCAAAGAAATGGTTGGTATGAGAAAAGTCGATGGTGCCAACAGCCCATCCCTGGCCTACTTCAAAGGCAACCAGTCCGCCATCCTTCAGGACGTCAGTCAAATCATAGGTCTGCACCTAAACCCGATACTGATAGGATGTCCAGCCCGGGGCCAGCACCTGCTTGCCGATCTTCTGCCCATTGATTAGAAGATTATATGTACCGATGGCAGTTGCCTTCGCTTCTACCTTAACGGGCTCTTTTTTCCATTGGATCTCTTTTTGAAAGGTTACCGCCTGCTCGCCGGTATCCTTCGGGGAATTAATCCATACCATCATTGAACTACCTCCTGAATTAAATCTAATACATCTTTATAAATTTGAGGGGCTGCAACCAATACCGAAGAAGAGGCCTTCGGCTCCAGTTTTTCGCCCTTCCAATTGCTTACAATTGCACCGGCCTCCATAGCGATGAGGCTTCCCGCCGCATAGTCCCAAGGTTGCAAAATCCCCTCCATCATGGCGCCGGTCCGTCCGGCGGCCGCATAGCAGATCGCCAAAGCGGCACTGCCGCACCGCCGCAGATCCCCGGCCTGCAGAATGATCTCCCGAGCCAAGGCACCGATGGTGGGGGCCCAATCCTTATAATAGGGCATGGTGCCCAGATCGATCAGAGCATCGGCGAAAGCCACTTGGGTATCCGCCTGAATGGGGGTGCCGTTCAAAAAGGCCCCCTTTCCCCGCTCAGCAGTAAAAAGTTCATCGGTAAAGGGGTTATATACCGCCCCGAACTGCACCGCCCCATCCTTCCACAACGCCAGTGAAAGGCCGCTCATCGGATAATGGGTAATAAAATTTGCGGTTCCGTCGATGGGATCCAAGATCCAAAGGGGGGTTCCAAAATCCGGGTGATTTTCCTGCTCTTCGCTGAAAAAGCCGTAGTCCGGATAAAGGTTTTTCAGACCTTTGCGCATAAATTCCTGCACCGATACGTCCACATCGGTTACAAAGTTACTGCGGCCCTTGGCCGAAACCGCTGCCCGATCGCACCCGGTCATCAGCCGGGCCGCATTCTTGATCAATTCAATAACTTCATTCATTTATATAACTCCACCTTAGGGCTGATTAGCAAGCCGATCTCCTTCAGTTGATATTCATAACTCCAAAGATCCCCCTTGGTGCGCCAGCAATCGGGGCCGTACCAAGAATAGAAATCAGCACAGTTATGCACGCATCCAAAGGTATTGAACCGATGACCGAAAACGGTCACTTTTAACGTATGCTTGCCCTTAGAAACCTTTTTGAAGATAACGTTATAGGGCGAGAAGGCCATCCGTTTGCCTTCCCCCTCATCCAGAGCGATCTTGCAAAGGCCGCCCCGATACTTACCGATATGCAGTTCCAGATCGCAATCGGCCGGAACCTCAACAGGCAGTTCATAGGTGATATTACCGCCGTAGAAGGGCATTCCCTGATGGCAGATCCCCCCAAATCCAATTTGACGGGTAGGCGCAATCAGTTTGGTTTCTGTTCCCCGCACCTGCACATCGAAATCGCCCAACACAAAGCAGGCCTCCAGATTAGTACGCCGGGCAAAGGGATAGGTGATCTCCAGCACGGAGGTTCCCTTTTTGATATCCGGCAAGGCAACCGTTTTAATAATTTCATCCACGTACCAGCCGGTTACTTGATTGGATAGCGGCTTTCCGTTCCAAAGAAGGGTGGCTTTTTCGGGGGCTTCCAAGGCCAGGCGGGCGCCCTTCACCTTCATATCGCTATGAATCTCATAGCGCAGGCTAACGGTATGCTCGGCAGGGACGTCGGGCACCACCCAAGGTTGCGCAAATTTTTTCCGGCGGGAGGGAAAACCCAGTTCGTCCCGGATCTGATTATCGGCCCGCAGGATCTCTTCCCGAGGGCGCCATTCGCCATCGTCAACCCGATATTCCGGCAGATCCAGAATCATCACGTTATCCTCGTCCCGATGATAGTTGATCAGTTGTTTATAATCCAGCCGGGCGATCACGTTTCGTTCCGCCGGCTGAGCGTTGAATTCGGGATAATGAGGAGCGGAAAGTTGCAACAACAGGCTATCGGAGGGGTACCGCTCGTAACGAATCAGCGTCTTTCCATTTTGATGGTGGAAACTGATGGGCAGGATCTTGCCGGTGAGGGTATCGTAAATATGAGGCTCATATTCCCCATTCACCTCGATGGTCAGTTTTTGGGACCATACCCGTCCGTCATGGGTCCGTTGCATTTCGTTGCTTTGCCGTTTTTCTTTTTTGAAGGGAGCAATAAACAACCATTGCACTCCGCCGTCCTGCCGCAGTTGATACAGCAGATCATCGGCGGGCAGACCGCTGGCCTCCCGGATCTCTACCCGACGGAAGGGCTCCAAAGCAGCGATCAGATCGGATTTATTAAAGGAAATGCGGGTGGAGTTTTCATAAAGAGCTTGAGCACCGTTGCTTGCGACCCCATCCACATAGGCGGGACATTCGCTCATAAAGATCACTTTACCGCCGGCCTTTTTAAACCGATCCAGATAATCCAACGTTGTTTGGCGCAAGGTCAGGCAATGGGGAACCACGATAGCATCGTATTCCATCATCCCCACTTTGCGGGGTTCTTTTTCATCAGCCAGATCTTTCAGCAGAGATTCATTTACATAGTTGAAATCATGGTGCCCTTCCAAAAGCCAGCGGGTCACGGTCTGGAAGTTTTTATCCAATACCCGGCAGACTTCGCCGGTCTGGTTATTGGGGCCTGTGCTGATCCAATAACTTTCAACGGGGTGGATCAAGCCCACCCGGATCTCCGGCTTGCCCCGGGTCAGAACCGTATTCAATCGGGAGAAATGATCTTCCAAATAAGGATATTCTTTATACCAAGGAGATTGATAGAAAATGGAAGCCGGATAATCCCGCTTGGCTTCGCCCTGCATACTCATCCAAGATAGATGGGGCACCCGGACCGTTACACCCAAAGCCGCCTGCCAGTCGCCTTGAAATTTATGGCCCCGGAAATCGAAATCCCAGTTGGTAACGCCATAGAGTTCGGAGAGCATCCCCTCCTTGCCCATTTGATGCACCGCCGACTGGCATTGCTTAGCAGTTGTGAGTTCAACGTTATCGCAGAGCATATCGATACCGGGAATGGTGAAGGAACGGTATTGGCGCATATTATCGCCGGTGGAGAACACCTGTTGTTCCAAAGTAGGTTCCCGCAGAACGTGGCCGGTTAATGCAAGGCCGTGCTCTTCGCACCATTTTCCACACTGATCCGCAAAACAGATGGCAAACTGCTCGGCACAAAAATCATAGTAGCGATATTTGGTCTTGCTATCCTTGCCGTCTGCCCATTTCCAGAAGAGTTCCGGGATCCGGGCTACGATATCTTCCCCATAGCGTTCCTGATATTTCTCTTCAAAATAACGGCTCCAAGCCACGCCCATATCCTCAGTATCTGTGGCCCGCTTAGCCAGACCGAGGGTGCGGCAATGGAAGTTGGGCTCATCGGTGAAGATGGCCGGAACCGTTTGATCGAATTCCTTGCCCACTGCATTATGATAAGCGTTATAAGTAACCTCGATAAAGCGTTGGATGGCGCCTTCATCCATAGTATCGGGATAGGCTTGGTTATTGAACCATGGATCATCGGGAGCGGTGCGGACGGTGGCGAACCACTTGGTGCCCCTTGCCTCTTCCTCCGGCTTGATCTGCCGATAAGCCTTCAAAAAGCCCTGTTCATCCAATTCCACGTCAAAGGCGGCGATAAAATAGGGCTTGCCCTGCTCGAAAGCCTCATCCTTTTCCAGATATTCCGCCGGGCGGGCCAAACTCATCCGCAGATGTTTCAACCGCAATTTTTTATCCTTAGTTACATAACCGCCGGCGGCGCCGCTGGCCCAACGGTCTTCATCATAAAGCCAAGCCAGCATATTTTCGCTTTTTGCCTTTTCCACACAAGCCTTGATGTGGCCCATAAATTCTTCGCCCAAATAAGGAGTTTCCAGCCCGACTCGGCAGTGCATATGAAAGCCACCGAAGCCCATTTCTTTAAAACATTCCACCTGCCGGAGGATCTGATCCCGGTCCAGAGTACAGTTCCAAGCCCAAAACGGGGTGCCCCGGTATTCGGCGGTGGGATTTTGAAATAAGTTCATATCCAGACTTTCGCCTTTATTCTTTTTATACAACATAAGCAAAACCTCCCTATTGACATCATTATAGACCGAATGATATAATAAAAACAACCGCTAAAATTGACAAAAGAGGGGGTGAATTTGTTGCCGGAAACCAAACATTTTTCGCAATTGCAGGAAGAAAAACTGCTGATGACTACTGCCAATACGCCGGAAACCCCCTATCACGACCACGATTTTCTGGAATTGACCTACGTGGTGCAAGGCAGAGCCAACCATTTGTTCGGAGATGAAACCTCGATCATCGGCCAAGGGGATTATTTTATTGTGGATTACGGCGAAAAGCATAAATACACCCAATTGGGTGATACCCCCTTCGTGGTGATCAACTGTTTATTCCTGCCCCGTTTTATTGATGAAACCCTTCTTTCCTGCCGGCATTTTCAGGAATTGGCGGATCATTACTTAATCAAATTTAATTACCGCAGTTTGAGCCATCGGCCCACCAAACAGATCTACCACGACACCGATGGCAACATCGGCCGGCTGATTTCTGCCCTTTCCCGGGAGTTCAATGAGAAACGGCCCGGCTATCAGGAAATGATGCGTTGCCAGTTGATTGAGATCATCATCAGCACTTTAAGAGGATTAAGGCGGCCAACGACCGATCCTTCGGAACTGGATCCGGTGGAATACGTACTCCGGGAAGTGGAGCAGAATTTTATGGAAAAGCTCTCGTTGGAAGAAATGGCAAAAAAATGCTGTTACAGCCTGGCCTACGTCAGCAAGCGGTTCAAGGAAAAAACCGGCTTTACCTTCCAGCATTACTTACAGTCTGTGCGGATCCGGGAAAGTTGCCGGTTATTGGCCAATTCATCCAAGAAGGTTTCGGAGATCAGCGGGCTGGTGGGCTACTCCGACGGCAAATTCTTTAACCAGATCTTTAAAAAACATACGGGAATGACCCCCCGGGAATATAAACATCTTTATCATATGAAAGGAACTTAAACCAATGAAAAAACTAATTTCTGCCATTCTGATCCTATTGATGCTGGCCCCCGCTGTTCTGGCGGCGCCCGATGGAATGGTCTTTAAAATGAGCGATGGCGTTGCGGCCCAAGTGGGCGAAACGGTTACCTTAACCGCCCGGGTTGAAAATGCGCCTGCATGTTCCTCGTTCCGGGTATTCTTCACCTTTGATCCCGATGCTTTGGAATATGTGGAACATAAACAATTATGCCCCAAAGGTATTTTTATGTTCAACCCCGATGCAAACTATGAAAACAAACCTGCATTCTCTGCCCTTTCCGCCGATGCCGGAATGGTTTTTGAAGGGAATGCCGATCTCTTTTCTGTCACCTTTAAACTGAAGGTGGATCCCGCCGGAAAGGATCTTATCCAACTGGCTTATTCCGAATTCTACTCTGCGGAACTGAAAAAAGTGGAGCCTGCGCTGGAAGTGGGAACCATCCGTATCGGCACCGTTGAACCGGATGCCCCGGAAAACACCCCTGAGCAAGCGCCCGAGCAAACCCCCGCCTTGCCGGAAGGTAGTTGGGAAGTGGTGGGCGATCAAGTGACGGTTCAGGATCCCAATGGCAACAAAACCGAATTCGAAACTGCCCCCGACTATAAGGAGCCGGAAAACGGCGAAACAACAACCACGCCCATCTATGATGAAAACAAAAACCAAGTGGGCACCGTTGTGGTGGATAAAGATGAAGCCGGCAACGTAACCGTTACGCCGATGAAGCCTTTGCCCAACGGCAGTTGGCTGGTGACCGACGAAGAAATCCTTGTGATGGATTCTCAAGGAAACTCCACTGTTTACGGCACAGAATATGAAGAACCGGAAAACGGCGAATCTACCCAAGCCCCCCTCTATGATAAAGACGGGAAACCCGTTGGCTCCATCACCATTGAGAAGGACGAAAACGGCAACCTGACCGTAACCCCCAACGACCCTGCCGAAAGCGGCAAGCAAGAACCCAAAGCCGGATCCTTATTATGGCTCATCTGGGTTGCCGTTGCTGTTGCTGTGGCCGGCGCTTTAACTGTTGTAATTGTTTTGAAAAAGAAAAAAGATCAAGATGTTATCAAATTCTAATACTTACTTTTTAAAACCCATACCGAAGACCGCCCTTTGGGGCGGTTTTCGGCTGAAAAAATATCTTCCGGAGCCGGCTCCTTTTGAAAAGATCAGCGAACTTTGGATGCTTTCCGTGCGGGAGCAGGATCAAAGCGTGATCAACCGGGGGCCCATACCGGAGAACGGCTGACAGACCAAGGGGTTCCTCTCCCCTTTCCGCTTCTTATTAAATGGATCGATGCCCGGGACCAACTTTCAGTTCAGGTGCACCCGGATGATGCGTTAGCCGCCCTTGAGGGAGATCAAGGCAAAACCGAACTTTGGTATATTCTGGATGCGGAGCCGGGGGCAGAACAGGCGCCTTTTCACGGCAGCGCTAAGCCCTTTACCATTCTTTTGGCAACAGAAGGCGAAGGATTTATAAACGGCGAACCTTTCAAGCCGGAGAATGTTGTTATATGACCGGAGTTTTTGAAGTAACCGGGAACATAAAATTCTTAGAAATTAAGGAGTAATAATATGAAGATCTGTACCACTACCGGAAAACTACTGAAGCGGGGCTTTTCCGACGAAGAAGTCTTTAAACGATTGAAAGATGCCGGGTTCGATGCGGCAGATTATTCTTTCTTTTGCGTTTTTAACGAAGAACGCTGGAACGAAAAAAACTATAAGGATGAAGCCAAGCGGGTTCGGGAGATTGCCGAAAAGGTAGGAATTCCCATTTTGCAATCCCATGCGCCTTTTTCCTATAATTGGAAAGAGTTGGAAAATGAAAACGACATCATCCCCGAAGTTTACCGGGCAGTGGAGGCCGCCGGCATTATGGGATGCGAAGAGATCGTTGTACATCCCCAGCATCATCCCGAGCCCTTCGGCGGCAAGCCCTATCGGGAGGATCCTGAAGCCATTTTCCAAACTAATATGGAATACTATGCCCACTTTAAGCCCCTTTGCGAACAATACGGCATCAAAGTTTGCACCGAGAATATGTGGAACCGGCATCCCTTGCGGAAATGTATCGACCACGATGTGAACAGCACCCCCGCAGAATTTATCCGCTATCTGGATACATTGAACGCCGATGGAAAAAATCATTTTGGCGGGTGTTTGGATCTGGGCCACACCGTTTTAGTAGGACAGGATCCTGTTGCGATGATCAGGGAGATGGGCGACCGCATCACTACTCTACATATCCACGATAACAATTATATCAGCGATACCCACACCATGCCCGGCCACGGCAAAATACCGATGGCGGATATTTTCAAAGCCCTGAAGGAGATCGGCTACCAAGGAAAGTTCACGCTGGAAGCGGATAATTTCTTTGCCAATCTGGAAACGGAATTTTTGCCGGTGGCTTTGAAATATATGAACGATCTTTCCCGCTTCTATGCGGCAATGATGGAATAAGTGCATTTTAAAATAGGAGGATCAAAACTATGAAAAAAAAGATCTGGATCCCGTTGGCGATTGCCGGCGGCGTGCTCCTGATTGCAGGGGCGATATTCCTGCTTCTTTGGCTGAATAAGTTTCATATCGATATCGCCATTAAAGGAGAGGCCGAAATCACTCAGGAATACGGCGGTGCCTATGCGGATGCCGGCGCAGAAGCCTTTTATCGGGGCGAAATCTTTATGAAAGAGGGCAAAGCCCTGGAAGTCACCACCGAGAACCCGGTGGATCCCGGGAAGGTTGGGTCTTATACGGTTCTTTACCGAGCCACCAAAGGCAAGAAAACCGCCACTGCCACCCGTACCGTAAAGATCGTGGACACCCAGGCCCCCACTCTGACCTTGCAAGGCGAAGTGGAAATGCGGGTCACCCGGGGCAACGAATACAAAGAGCCCGGTTTCACCGCCACCGATGGCTACGACGGCGATCTGGCCGCTAAGGTAACGGTTGCCGGAGAAGTGAATACCCAAGAAACCGGCGAGTATACCCTAACCTATACTGTGGTAGACAGCAGCGGCAATTCCGCCACCGCCACCCGGAAAGTTATTGTGAAAGCCCCGGTAGTACGCCCCCAGAGTGTAACCCCGCCGGAAACCGGCACCGTGGCGCCCGGAAGCCGCACCGTATACTTGACCTTTGACGACGGACCCGGCCCCTATACCGCTAAACTTTTGGATGTTTTGGCAAAATACAATGCGAAAGCAACTTTCTTTGTAACCAATAATGCACCCGGTTATAACCATTTATTCACCCGGATGGCCCAGGAAGGCCACGCCGTTGCCATCCACACCGCCACCCATAATTATAAGCAGATCTATGCCAGCGAAGAAGCCTTCTTCGCCGATCTGAACAAGATGTCGGACGTGATTGAGCAACATACCGGCATCAAGCCCATGCTGACCCGGTTCCCCGGCGGCAGTTCCAATTTGGTGAGTTCCTTCAATCCCGGCATTATGACCCGGTTGGCCGCCAGCCTGACGGAAAAAGGCTATCGCTATTTTGATTGGAACGTGGATAGCAACGATGCCGGCGGCGCCACTTCCACCGCCGAAGTGGCACGCAACATTAAAAGAGGCATCGCCGCCAACAGCGTATCCGTTGTATTACAGCATGATATCAAGAATTTCAGCGTGAACGCAGTGGAAGAAGTGTTGCAATGGGGGCAGGCCAACGGCTATACCTTCAAAGCCTTGGACTCCACATCGCCCACTATGCGCCACGGCATCAACAATTAACCCCTCCGGGGAGCAAGCGTGCTCCCCGTGTCCCCTTTCAAAAGGGGACAAAATAAGGAAAATAAAGTAAAGTGGCAGAAAGCCGGGAGAAAACGATCTCCCGGCTTTCAATATTATACAAGAGAAAAGCGCAAGGAATGAACGATATATTCCTTGCGCTTTTATATATCAGCTTGAAAGTTTTAGAGGGGAGTCCGAGGGGGACCTTTTACAAAAGGTCCCCCTCGTTTTCCTCGTCTTCTAACTTTTTGTAGGCAACTTTGCCTACTAAGGTTTTGGGCAGGTCGGTACGGAATTCCAGTTCCCGGGGGCAGGCGTATTTCGCAATATATTTTCGGCAATATTCCAAAAGTTCCGCTTCCAGATCGGCGGAAGGTTCCATCCCGCCTTTCGGCACCACAAATGCCTTCACCCGCTGGCCCCGCAATTCGTCTTTCACGCCGATGACGCAACTGAGTTGCACTTTGGGGTGGCCGTCCAGCACGTTTTCGATCTGAGAAGGATAAACGTTATAGCCATTGGTGACGATGATCCGTTTCAGCCGTTGCTTAAAGTACACGAAGCCATCTTCATCCATCCAGCCAAGATCGCCGGTATGAAGCCATTTTTCGCCGTCGGCGTGGGTTTGCAGGGCCTGATCGGTTTCCTCCGGGTGACCCAGATATTCCAGCATCAGCGTGGGGCCCTTGAGGCAGATCTCGCCTTCCTCGCCGGCAGGCACCGGCTGGGTTGTCCCCACCCGGCAGATGCAATAATCCATATCCGGATAGGGCAGGCCGATGCTCCCTTCCCGTTCTTCCTGATCCGGCGTGAGGCAACTGGCAGTTACACATTCCGTGGTGCCGTAGCCTTCCCGGATCTTCACCGTAGCCCCCCGTTCCTTCAAAAAAGCATCCATCTTCCGTTTCAGTTCCACAGATAGGCTATCCCCCCCGGAGAACACCCCCAAAAGGAAGGAAAGATCCGTTCCGTTCAGGTAATCCGTTCGGGTGAGGGCCTCATATAGGGCAGGAACGCCGGCAATATAGTTGGGCTTTTCCTTTTTAATCAGGGTTGCATACTCTTTCACATTGAACCGAGGCACCAAAATAGAGCAAGCCCCGCAAGCCAGCGCTGTATGCACGCAAACCCCCAAGCCAAAGCCATGGAACATGGGCATGGCCGCCAATATCCGCTTATTTTCCACCGGCCGGGCGGCCATTGCCGCCGTTTGCCGGGCCAGCGCATTGAAATTTCCGTTAGAAAGCAAAATCCCCTTGCTGACCCCGGTGGTTCCGCCGGAAAACAGGATCACGGCCCCTTCTTCCGTAGACATTTTTTCCTTTTGATATCCTTGATCGAGGGCCAGAAAATCCTTCCATAAAACCACATTTCCCCCTTGGGGAACCGGCGGCAATTTCGGTTGCACAGCCAAGCGATAGCCCCATTTTTTAAGGCCGGAGAGGGCGTCGTCAACATCGGTTATTATCAACTGTTCCAAAGGGTATTCCTGTTGCACCTGTTCCAGTTTTGGCCCAAACTGGCGCAAAGTTACTACCCGCCGGCTTTCCACTTCCTTCAGGCAATGGATTAATTCCTTTTCCGCCGAAAGGGGATGCACAATGCTGACAATGGCTCCCAGTTCGTTCAAGCCATAGAGGCAAGCCACCGTTTGGGGCAGATTGGGCATACATAATGTGATTCGTTCCCCTTTTTTCACGCCCAAGCCCGCAAAAGCCCCGGCAACCCGCCGGATCATCTGCCAAACCTGCGCATAGGAATATGAGCGGCCCATAAAGGCCAATGCCTGCAGTTGCGGCTTTTGGGCGGCCCAAGATGCCACTTCATCGCTCATAGATCCTTTTGGATAGTCCAAGTGATGGGGCACCGTTCCGTAAAATTTCAACCAAGGCTTTTCCATCAATGTTTTCCTTCTTCCGGCACCGGCAGGCCCGGCGCCACCGTTACCGAATAATATCCTTCATATACCACCATTCCCGGCCGGGCGCCATTGGGTTTTTTCACGTGGGAAACGGGGCAATAATCCACTTCCACTTTCGGGGCATTTTTTCCCTTGCTATAATAGGCGCAGATGGCCGCCGCTTCCAGAATGGTCTGATCGTCGATCTCCTTTCCGCTGCTCACGATCAACACGTGGGCGCTATGGATATTCTTAGTATGGAGCCAAAGATCATCTTTCCGAGAAAGTTTCACTGTTAACAGATCGTTCTGCACGTTATTCCGCCCCACCAAAATCGGGAACCCGCCGGAGGAAATAAACCGCCGGGGTTTTGAATTTCCGGCCGGTTTGGGGCCGTTCTTTTTACGGTTCCGGCTAAACCCGGTTTTCACCAATTCTTCCCGAATCTGATCCACATCGGCGGCGGTTTCGCAATCGCAAAGGGCCATAAAAACGCTATCCAGATAGGAAAGATCTTCCCGGTCTTTGGCAATCAGTTCCGCCACCACTTTTGCGGAAGTTTTGGCTTTATTATATTTTTTGAAATAAAGTTGCGCATTCTGCTGAGGAGAGCGATCCGGCCGCAAAGGAATAGTGAACGGCGTGCAATTATCATAATAATTCTCCACCGTTACTTCCCGCATCCCCGTTTGGGCCCGATGCAGATTTGCCTGCAAAAGTTCGCCGCAGATCCGATAATGATCGGCTTTTTTCCCCTCTTCCAGTTCCTTCTGGCGCACCCGCATCGTTCGTTCGATCCGGGCGGAAGTGCGGGTGATCAATTGTTCCACATCCCGGCTTTTTTGTTTTAGGCGCAGATTTTCTGCGCTCTTTTCATAATATTCTTCAATCAATGCCACCGGGTTTTCATAGGAAATGCAAACCCCGGCTTCTCCATACTGAGCAACGGGAATAAAAGAGAAATCGATCCACTTGCCGCTTTCTTTTTCCTTCACAGCGCAAGGATCAGCCCGCCCCTCTTTTGCCCGAAGCGCCGCCTCTTCCAAAGCGATGCCCAAGGCCTCTTTTTGGTTGGGTGTTAGTCCGTTAGCGGCGGAATCGATCCGGCCCGCACTCCGATGGGCCAATTCCCGGGCCACGATGGGCGAAATGCCGCTATACAGATCAATAATGGCTTTCCAAAGCGGTTTATCCGTTGCCATAATGGCCGGAACATCCTGCGCCGAGGCGGTAATAAAAGGCTTTTTATCCTGAGGCGTTACCGGCTCGTATTTCAAGCCCGGCAACATCTGCCGCCCGCCGGTTACGTCTACCCGACGGATGCAATCAATGATTTTGCCCCGCTCATCCATCAGCAATAAATTGGCAGACCGACCCAAAATCTCCAGAACCAGAATTTTTTTCTCCGGCTCAAAGAAATCATTCTTCCCGGTCAGTTCCATAAATACAGCCCGTTCAAATTCCGGCAGATAGATCCGCTCCACCCGGGCTCCCACCAGATGCTTGCGTAATACCATACAAAACAGCGGCGGTTGCGCCGGATTTTCCGCCTCTTTCTCTGTGAGGGTCAGCCGAGCGCAATTGGGCGCACAGGAAAAGAGCAGCCGGGTTTTCACGCCCGGCCCTCTCAAGTGCAGGATGATTTCATCTTTTCCCGGTTGATAGATCTTCTCCACCCGGGTTTCTGCCGCAGTTTGGTTGATCTCCTTCACCAAACAGTTTAAAAAACAAGCGTCTAATGCCATTTAAAATGTCTCCAAAGTTGCCTGATAGGGCATTAATTCCGGTTCCAACACCGGGAAGTTCTTTTTCAACGCCTCTGCCAAGGGGGGCAGGGCAAGATATTCCGTTTCATAATGGCCCAAAACCAAAAGATTGAGGCCCAGTTCCCGGACCAAAAGGGCCTGATGATGCTTCACTTCGCCGGTTACAAAGGTATCGCATCCCAAAGCCGCCGCAGATTCCAGCATACTGCCGCCGCTTCCGCCAACCACTGCCACATTCCGCACTTCCCTGTGGGCGCAAACGCCCTTCACGCAAGCCGCCGGCAATGTTTTTTTCAGCCGTTCCGCCAACGCCTCAAAGGTGGTTTCCAAGGAACCCATCCGGCCCAGTTCCTCAAACACCCGGGCGTTTTTGATTCCGCAGGCGGCGGCCAATTGGGTGTTCACTCCGCCTTCGCAGGCATCCAGATTGGTATGGCAAGCGATATGGGCGATTCCCCCTTCCGCCAATTTCAAAGCCAAAGCGGCAGTTGGGTTCCCATCGTTCCATTGCATCAGCGGATCCATTGTAAGAGGATGGTGGGTAACGATCAGATCGCATCCCTTTTCCCGGGCGTAGGCGATGGTTTCATCGGTGATATCCAGCGCCAAAAGGATTTTTTGAACGTCCTTTTCCCAATGGCCCAGGTTCAAGCCGGAATGATCCCATTCTGCCGCCAGTTCAAAGGGGCAATATTCATTCAGAAAGTGATATATCTCTTTAATTTTAGCCATTTTTCGCCCTTTCCACCGCCGCCAGCAGTTGTTGTTCCCGTTGGATCCGTTCCGGCTCCGGGTTCCGGGCAGAATGAAGGCCTTTTAAGGCGGCCCGGATGCGGCGTTCTTCTTTTTCCAGATAGGCTCCCAGCAAAGGATCCTCTTCCAATTTTCCAAAATATTCCGGCGGACCGGCATAGCCGTTTTTTTGCACCACCAAAATCCGATAAAATTTTTCTCCGTCTTGGGCCAGCGCCGCAGAAACCGTTTGATAGCCCCGCCGGGCCAATTCTTCGGCCAGTTCATAAACGGCGCTCATAGGTTGAAGGACCCAAAGAGGCGGTTCCGCCGAGGCTTTTTCCATAATCGAGGCAATCAGTTCGCCCCCCATTCCGGCAACAGAAACAACCGTTGCTTCCTGCAAAACCGCCTTCGGAATTTGTTGCAATCCATCGGATAAAAAGAGAGGGATCTGCCCTTCCAATCCAACTTCTTTCAATTGTTTGGCGGCGGCATCCAGAGGGCCTTGGCGCAGATCGGCGGCAAAAGCACCGGCCAATTTGCCGGAAAGCACGCCTTCTGCCGGCAGTTTACAATGATCTGTTCCGATATCCAGCAGGATACTGCCCTGCGGGATCAGATCCAACACCGCCGAAAGGCGGCTATCCAATAAACTCATAGTTCCTCCAATTTCGCCAAAACATCCTGATAAACCGTTTCTTTTTCCGTTTCGTTTAAAATTTCGTGGCGCATCCCGGGGTAAAGTTTAAAGGTAACGGGGTAGCCTTGCTTTTCCACGCCGGCCACCGCCTGAAAAAAGCGGGCCTCGCCGGTATGGCAGGGATCATCGGCGCCGGAAATAAAATGCACCCGCAGCCGGGGATTTTTCAAAGCCCAGCCTTCCCCGGAATAGGCCTCTTGCATCAATTCCATCAGCCCCCGGAATCCATCTAGCGTAAAACAAAATCCGCAAAGGGGATCTGCATCGTATTTTTCCACGTTTGCCTGCTCATAGGAGATCCATTGATTGGGGGAACAGGGCTTTTTAATGCCCCGGTTGAAGGCCCCCACCACCATCGCATTCACCGTGGAAGAAGTATAGCGATCTCCATGGAGTTTCCGTTTCAATGCAATATAAGTCAAGGCCGTTTTAATGGCAATATTCGGCGCAAAGGGCACGCCGCAAAGAAAGAGCCCTGCCAGATCTTCATCGAACCGTTTCAGATAACAGCGGGCCACCAAACTGCCCATACTATGGCCGAAGAGATAAACCGGCAGATCCGGCAATTCCTGTTTCGCCCATTCCTGCACCGCCCGGCCGTCTAAGATCAGGCTTTCGCCATGTTGACCGCCGAAATGACCTTTCAGTTCGCAAGTTCCATGGCCCCGATGGTTATGAATCACAGCGGCATAGCCGTGGCTTGCCAAGAATTCCATAAAATGCAGATACCGTTCCTTATGTTCGGCCATTCCATGGAAAATCTGAACGATCCCCTTGGGCGTTTGGGGAAGCAATATGGTTCCTTCCAACTGGGCGCCGTCTACAGGAGATGCCACTTTAAAATCTTTGCGTTTATACAGCATTTTTGCCGCCTCCTTCCGGATTTTATCCATTTCGATTCTATTTTAGCAAATTTTTCGGTTGCTTTCAAGTATTTATAATGTTATAATATAAAAGATCATAAACTTGGCGGAGGAAATATCTATGACCGTTTCGATTTTGGGGATGCCGATCCAGAATGTTACGATGGAAGAGGCGATCCGGGATGTCAGCGCATTTTTTGAAAAGCGGGAGAGCAAAATCGTTGTGACTCCCAATGCGGAGATCCTAAAAGTATACGACGAAGATCCGGAAGCAAAAAAATCTCTGGACCGGGCCGATTATATCGTGCCCGACGGCGTGGGTGTGATCTTGGCCGCCAAGATGCTGAAAACGCCCCTAAAAGAAAAGGTGGCCGGCGTAGAACTGGGCACCAATCTTTTGATCCAATGCGCTGAAACCGGGAAACGGGTTTACTTTTTAGGCGGAAAGCCCGGCGTGGCCGCCGCCGCCAAAGAGGAACTTTTAAAAGACTACCCTGCCCTGCAGATCGTGGGCCTACGTGACGGCTATTTTAAGCCAGAAGAGGAAGAGGCGATCGTTAACGAAATCAATTCCCTGGATGTGGATATGTTGTTTGTTTGTATGGGAGCGCCCCGGCAGGAACATTGGATGGCCAACCATAAAGATCAACTGAAGGTAGGCGTGATGTTGGGCTTGGGCGGAACCTTGGATATTTTGGCTAAAACCCTGAAGCGGGCTCCAAAATGGATGATCGTTCTGGGGATCGAATGGCTTTATCGGGTGGTAAAGGAGCCCTGGCGCATCAAGCGCATTGCCCAGTTACCCCTGTTCCTGATGAGTGTTAAAAAACGCAACAAAAAGAGAGGTTAAGAAAATGGGAGAAGCAACATTAAAGGTTCGCCTTCTGAACTATACCCCCGATGGGGAGAAAACCGTTGCCGCCGCGGCAAAACTCTGCTATGCCCGTTCGGATATTGATTCGGTGATGGAGGGACTCACCCCCGAAAAAAACGAGGCATTTTTAGAAATGCTCAACGATCTGGGCCATGAAAGCCCCATTGAGCATATCTCTTTTACCTTTGGGATTGAAAACGTATCCCGGGCCTTATTGGCCCAGATCACCCGCCATCGGCTGGCCTCTTTCAGCGTGCAGAGCCAGCGCTATGTGGCGGAGAATAACTTTGACTATATCCTGCCCCCGGCCATTGCGGCCATTCCTGAGGCCAAGGCCCTTTATGAGGACACCATGGACGAATTGGCTAAACGCTATGCCAAACTGACCGAACTTTTAACCGAGGGCACTGCGCATACCAAGGCCGATCAGAAAAAGGCCATTGAAGACGCTCGGTTCATTCTGCCCAACGGTTGCATCACCAAAATGATGGTGACGATGAACGCCCGCAGTCTTTTGAACTTTTTCAAACTCCGTTGCTGCAGCCGAGCCCAATGGGAGATCCGGGAACTGGCAGAACAGATGCTATGGCAAGTGAAAGACGTTTGCCCCACCATCTTTAAATTTGCAGGCCCGCCTTGCGTGAAGGGCCGTTGCCCCGAGGGGAAAATGACCTGCGGCAAAGCGGCTGAAATGAAGAAAAAATATTTGGGAGAATAAAATGGGAAAATTATTGGTGATCGATGGGCTGGACGGAAGCGGAAAAGGAACCCATTCCAAAACCATTGCCGAAAAACTGAATCGATTGGGAATTCCTGCCCGGCAGATCTCGTTCCCGGACTATGAATCCCCCGCCAGCGCTTTGGTGAAAATGTATCTGGGCGGTGCGTTTGGCAAAAATGCCGGGGATGTGAACGCCTATGCGGCTTCGATGTTCTATGCGGCAGACCGTTTTGCCTCTTTCCGAATGAAATATGAGGCCCTTTATAACGAAGGAGTTTTACTGGTGGCCGATCGCTATACCACTTCTAACATCGTGCATCAAACCGGCAAACTCCCCCGGGAAGAATGGGATGGGTTCATTGAATGGCTGGCCGATTTTGAATATCATAAATTAGGCTTGCCCGAGCCCGATGCGGTTCTTTACTTAGATATGTTGCCGGAAATTTCCCAAAGGTTAATGACCCAGCGCTATCAGGGCAACGACGCCAAAAAAGATATCCACGAACTGGATGTGAATTATCTGGAAAACAGCCGCCGCTGTGCCCTCTATGTGGGGGAGCAGTTGAATTGGCAGTTTATCCCTATGTATGATGAAAATAAAGAGCCCCGCTCCATTGAAGAAAATCATCAATTGATCTGGGCGCAAGTGAAGAAAATTTATCCTGAAATCGAGGAATAAAGAATGGTTTATGTATTGTTAGCCAACGGATTTGAAGAAGTGGAAGCCTTAGCGCCGGTGGATCTTTTGCGCCGGGCCGGGGTTTCGGTTCAAACCCTTTCCGTTGAAGAAACCGCCACTGTGATGGGCGCCCGGCAGATCTCTGTTTTAGCCGACGGAATGTTGGCCGATCTGGATTTTGAAAAGATGGAAATGCTGGTGTTGCCCGGCGGATATCCCGGCTATGAGAATCTGGGCAAGTGCAAAGAGGTTTGCACGCTTTTGGAAAAAGCCTTCCAAGCCGGCAAAGAAGTGGCCGCCATCTGCGGGGCGCCCGTTGTTCCCGGCCGATTGGGCCTTTTGAAAGGCTATAAGGCCACCTGCTATCCCGGTATGGAAGCAGAACTGAATTGCGCCGAGTTCATCCCGGAAAAAGTGGTAACAGACCGCAATCTCACCACCTCCCGGGGCGCAGGAACTGCCTTGGATTTCGCCTTAGCTTTAGTGGCTAAAACCGTTTCGGCAGAAAAGGCGGAAGAACTGCGGAAAGGAATCGTTTACGCATGAGCGGCCGGAAGAATATCTCCAAAAACGTTTCCGGCCTTCTGTTGATCGTGCTTTGCTTGCTTTTGGGGTTGAGCCTTTGCAAGCAATGGTTGCCCAAACTGGATCCCGGGTTCACTGTTTTGCTTTATATTGTGATCTATCTGGTGCCGATTCTGATCTATTGCGGGCGGCACGGTTATAAGGTAGGCACCGCTTTGCGGCTGAAAGGATTTTCGCCCAAATATTGGGTGTTCACCGTTTTATTCGGGCTTTCCGTTTGCCTGCTCTGCACGCTGATTAATATCGGCACCGGGGCGCTGTTCCGTTCGGTTTTCCATATTACTTTTGAAAACAATATCGTAGATTTCAGCAGTACCAATCCCCTATCGTTGGCATTAACTTCTGTGCTCCTGCCGGCGATTTCAGAAGAACTGCTGCTTCGGGGCATTGTGCAAACGGAATATGAGAAATACGGCGTCACCATCGGCGTTTTGCTCACGTCTTTGATCTTTGCCCTTTTCCACACCAACCCCAGCCATATGATCTCCCTGTTTGTGGCGGGGGTTTGCTATGGGGTATTAACGGTGTTATTCCGCAGTGTTTGGCCTGCCGTTGTTGCCCACGCCATCAATAACGGCGTGGCGGTATATTTAGCCGCCAACCAATCTTTTATTCGCTATATTTTGCAAGATAAACTGTTTTTGATCTTGGGGATCGTGGCTTGCTTTTTGATCCTGATCTTCACTTTGAAGATGCTGGAAACCGCCATCGGCGATCAACTGGGCAAGGGCCGCACTCTCAAGCGGAGCACCCGCTCTTTGGCCTACGGCGAACCTTTGGGCAGCCCCTGGATCTGGATCTTTGCCGTTCTTTGCATCGGCAAAATGGTCTATAACGGATTTTTTTAATATTCAGGGCGTACACTCAAGAAACTTTTTGAAAAAAGTTTCTTGAGAATCTTCAAAAACTTTAAAAGCCTCGCAGT
>JAZNEH010000039.1:0-5197 GCA_045588515.1 Eubacteriales bacterium | reverse complement strand
ATTTTGGGACAGCCCCTCATATTTTTCATCGAGGTGAAAAATATGAGGGTAATCTTTGAGAAAATAAGGCATACTTTTTTAGCAGATCGGCCGATAATCAGGCTGTATTGTATTTTGTATTTTGCCGGTATTTGCATTGGATCTTTTGCGTCTTTTATTTTAAGAAACCAATTTTCTTCGCAAGTTCAATTGTTATTTAGTGCCGCAAATACGCCGGAGTTTTGGAGCATTTTTATCCAACAATTACTTTGGATGATTTTACTCTTTTTAATGGGCCTAACGGCAATCGGAGCTCCTCTTTTGTTGCTTTTTCCGCTTTATAAAGGATTTTCTGCCGGGCTTTTGATTTCCTTATCTGTGGTTCTTTTTCGGCTGAGAGGTTTATTTATCGGTGTGATTGCTTTTGCTCCTCAAAATATGTATTATGCTCTATTGGGCTTTTTTCTTTGGTATTCATCCGCTAAGCTCTCAATTTCATTATCTGAATTAGTTCGAGGCGGAAGCAGAGGGCATGGTTCGCAAAGAGCGTTATGGTCGCATATTATTTGCACTGTTATAGTTTTGATAATGATGATCCCGGGTGCATTTTGGGAATACCGGGTAGTTCCGTATATTTTAGAATTATATTAATGAAAGGAGGATGGATATGGAACAGGCATATATTAATTTTTATAACTACTTAACCACTAAAAAGAATATGTCTTCCAATACGCTCTCCTCCTATCAACGGGATCTTCGCCAGTTGATGCTGTATATGCAGGAACATTCGGTCAAAACCTGGACAAGCGTTTCTGACGAAGATATGCAACGCTATTTTAAATATTTAAAAAAATCTAATAAGAGTGATGCCACTATTTCTCGATCCATGTCGGCGGCTCGTTGTTTCTTTAAATATTTACAACAGAAGAAAATTGTTGTTTTAAATCCTATGACCGGTATCAAAGGGCTGAAATCTGAAACAAAACTGCCTGAGATTTTAACGAATGATGAAGTAGAATTGTTGCTCTGGCAACCGGATGCTTTATCGGTTAAAGGGATTCGGGATAAAGCGATGTTGGAAGTTCTTTATGCTTCCGGAATTCGTGTTAGCGAATTATTGGCATTAAAGGTTTCGGAAATCAACTTAGATATTGGTTACATTATGATGAACCATCGTGAGGAAAATGAGCGGATTATTCCGCTTTATTCGTTGGCAATTCAATCTTTGCGCAATTATTTGGAAGAAAGCCGGCCTCATCTTGTCGATAATCAAAAAGAAACAACTCTCTTTCTGAACACGAACGGACAACCTATGACACGCCAAGGTTTTTGGAAATTATTGAAGAGTTATACGGCCGCCGCTCACATCGAAAAAGATATTACTCCGAAAACTTTGCGTCATTCTTTTGCAGCACATTTATTGGAGAATGGGGCTGACATCAATATGGTAAAAGATATGATGGGCCATTCTTCGATCAATTCTACGCGTGTTTATGCCAAATTATTAAAGAATAAATACTTAAGTACTTATGAGAATTGTCATCCCAGGGCAATGAAAGCAGGTGAATAGATTTGGGATTATTTAACGGATATCAAAAAGAGGGGAAAGGGGTTTCCAAAGACCAATATACACCCAGACCGATTTTGTTTTTTCAGATCTATTTTCGCAAGTTCTGGAACCTGATTATTTTAAATATGATCTATGTTCTCTTTTGCTTGCCCATTGTAACTATAGGGCCTGCAACTGCCGGTATGACAAAAATTTTGCGCAATTACGCCCGAGAAGAACATGCGTTTTTATGGGGCGATTTTATTGAAACGTTCAAAAAGAATTTTAAACAATCCTTTTTATTTTCTCTGATCGATGGCGCTATTCTTTTGTTTTTGGCTTTTGATCTTAGGGTTGTTATGCTTTTAATGGGAACTGCGAATAAAATGATGCTAACAATTTCTTTGGCAGCAATTTTATTCACGATAACGGTTTATTTCTTTATGCGTTATTATATCTACAGTATGATGATAACCTTCCGATTAACGTTGCGTCAGCTTTTTAAAAATGCTTTTATTTTCTGTTGGGCGGCATTCTTTAAAAATCTTTTGTTGACGGTAATTATTCTTGGACTAACTGCTTTGATGATTTTTAAGGCTAATATTATTTTGCTGTTGTTTTTGTTGATTACGCTTTATTTTTCAACGATTGGTTTTATGATTAATTTCTTTATCAATCCCACTATCAAAAAATATATGATTGACGGATTTGATCCCGAAACCGGCGAACGGTTGGAAGAAGAAAAATATGTGGGATTTGATGAATAATCCTTGAATTTAACCCCGATACAGTTGTATCGGGGTTAAATTTATCTATTGTCTTTTATGGTATATTCTGTTATAATAAATGAAAAGTTTAATTGAAAGGGTCTTTTATGAAAAAGAAGTTTAAACTCTTGATTATTTTAGCAATAGCACTATTGGTTATTGTTATTGGATTGGTTATTGGAATTCCCAAAATTAAAGGTTATCTACCGTATTATTACGATAAAAAAGGGTTGCACCAAGAAGATATTTCTTATACGTTGACGATAGAAAAACAGCATTTCGCCGATGACGTTGCTGGAATGCTTTATGATAACGGTATTATTTGCAATAAAGTGCGCTTTTTGAATTATCTTAATGAGGAATATCCTGATTTTGTTTGGTACAACGGCATTTATACTGTGAATGCTAAAATGTCTTATCGTGAACTATGCGAGAAGTTGAAAGAACCCGAAATCAAACTCAATTATGTGAAAATTGTGGTTCCGGAAGGGAAAGGTATTCGCGGAATCGCAGAAATTGTTGAGAAAAGTGGTTTATGTACAGCGCAGGAATTTTTGGAAGCGGCCGATCATTACGACTATAATTATCCATTTATCGAAGAACTTAAAAAAAGAGATCAAAGCAAGATTGCTTTTAAACTGGAAGGCTATTTATTTCCTGCTACCTATGAATTCAGAGAAGATACGGTTACAGCCAGAGAAATTGTTGATAAAATGTTGAAAACATTCACTGAATACGTAACAAATGATATGATTAATGCTGCTGCTGATTTGGGGCTTAGTTTAAATGAATTCATCACGTTTGGTTCGGTTGTTCAAGCAGAATCCTTCACAAAAGAATCTATGGCCGGCGTGGCTTCTGTATTTTGGAACCGATTAAATACTGTTGGGATGAAACGGTTGCAATCGGATCCCACCACCATCTATAGTAAAAGTTTGAGTGATTTAAAACATTACAGCAGTGATCTGTCTGCCGCATATGATACCTATAAGTGTGTGGGATTACCCTCAGGCCCCACAAATTGCCCCGGAACAGACGTATTGAAAGCTGTTTTAAATCCTGATCAAACCAACTATTATTATTTTGTTACGGATAAAAACGGCGCATTCTACTTTAACGAAACATTGGCCGATCATAATCGCACCATCAAAGATTTAGTTCGAAAGGGACTTTGGGCCTAAATGATTAATGTTTACCAAGAATCTTGTTTAAAAAAGATTACCCACAAAAACGCTCATACTCTCAAGGGGGATTATACCAGCGCATCCGCCTTGATTGATGAAGAGATCGCCTATCAAGTGGTTCTTCAATCGGATCAAGATATGCCGATCTATTTAGATTATGAACTTCATCATAGTGTTGAAAAAATCAAATTATATTCAGTAAAACAAGTTCCGGTTCCGTTTCCTCATTGTGAAAACGATCCCTATCCGGATTACTTAGCAGATGAACCTTGTATTTTGCCGGATTGTCTGATCCCGATCCAAAATCGAGGTGTTATCAGCGTAGGCCGATTTCCAACCGTTTTATGGGTTTCAGCCAAAGCAAAAACAGCAGGTGATCACTCTGTTATTCTGCGGTTTTATAATGGGGATATGGATTTTACAACCGATTTTAACTTGCACGTTGTGGACACAGTTTTAGATCGATCGGATTTTTACTATTCGGCTTATCTCTTTCCAAACGGAGTAGCAATGCCCTATCAAGGGATGCCTTTTACGGATATTTATTGGAGTCATATTAATGACTATTTCAAGGTTCTCGCTGAAAACGGCGTAAATGAACTATATGTGCCGATCTTTCCGGCCATTCCTGAAAATCCCATTTTTGCGGATGAATCTCAAATGGTTAAAGTCAAAGTGTTTGGGACGGAATTAAATCCTGAGTATAAATTCAATTTTGATATTTTTGACTGTTGGATCTATATGGCAGAGAAGCACGGCTTTCAACGCTATATTTTGCCATCTTTCTATCCGGATATGAAGCATAAGAAGTGTTTGCATATTCCTGCAATCGGTGTAAATGCAACTAAAACTACGCTATTTTTCGGGCCCGATAAGGATTGCACCGATAACTATTACTATGCTTTCGTTCGAAAGTTTTATCGCAGCTTCAAACTTCATTTGGAAGAATTAGGAATTTTAGAAAAGTTCTCCTTTATAAATGCGGTGAATCCTTCCGAAGAAGACTATGACGAAATGGACCGGATATCTAAAGGAATTTTTGATGTTTTTAAGCAGTCAGCGCAAAGTACATTACTTCAAAAATCCAATTTAAATCATCCGGACTTTGGTTACCCGATTCTTCCGATGTGCGATGCATCCCATTATATTGATGAGGATAAATTCCATAATGCCAGCCTATATATTGATGTTGACACACCGGAGAATCCTATTAATCAATTGATAGCATCGCCTTCTGTTAGACTTCGTGCATTGAGTTTATATTGGTTTCGTTATGGAATTTTAAAATTCACAAATTTCGGCATTAATTGCATCAATACCTTTGAACTTGGCAAAACGGTAAATCCTGTGTTTGATACGGATAACGAAAATTGCTATCCGTCTGGTGCACTTTCTTTGATCTATCCCAGTGCCAATAGCGTATATGAATCCATTCGACTCAAGCAGATTTTTTATGCAATTCAGGATTTTGCGGCAATGCGGCAACTTTCTCATTATATCTCCGCAAACAGTATCATCAATCAAATGGATGGATCCTGCAATGTGAATTTCCGCAGGTGTTTGATAAAGGAACAAAGTTATCTGAATTTCCGTGAACGAGTTCGAGCGGGAATTGAAAAACGTTTACAAAAGTGAGGTTAAAAAATGAAATTAGGAATTGTTGGTTTACCGAACGTCGGTAAAAGTACACTTTTTAATGCTCTTACAAATGCAGGTGC
>JAZNEH010000038.1:0-2313 GCA_045588515.1 Eubacteriales bacterium | reverse complement strand
CGCCTTGGTCGCTCAATCCGGCTGCCAAAGCGGGCAGGCCCTGGGCGATGGGGGTGATATTCAGCGGCTGGCCGATGACGCCGGTGGAGGCTACCACCACATCTTCGGCTTTGATCTTCAGTTCTTTTGCAACCAGATCACTCATTTGTTCTGCAATCTCAATGCCGTTGGCGTTGCAGGTGTTGGCGTTGCCGCTATTGCAGATCACTGCTTGGGCCACGCCGTTTTGCAGATGGGATTTTGTTACCTTTAAGGGGGCGCCCTTCACCAGATTGGTGGTATAAACCGCCGCCGCAGAGGCGGGAACTTCGCTATAGATTAGCGAAAGATCTTTTTTCGTTTTATTTTTGCGGATCCCGCAATGGATCCCGTTTGCCAGAAAACCTTTGGCGGCACAAACGCCGCCGGGAATTAACTTCATCATCCTAAACTCCTTTAAAATTGCAAGCCGGTTGTTTCATCAATGCCCAGCAATATGTTCATATTCTGAATAGCAGCGCCGGAAGCGCCTTTGCCCAGATTGTCAAAGTGGGCAACCAGCAGGATACGATCCTCGTTGCCGGCCACGGTGATCTGCAGATCATCCCGGTTCGCCATACCGTTGGCGGCTAAAAATCCGCCTTCATTGGCGCCGGGGCAGAATCGGATCAGTCCGTTTTGATAAACCTTCGTATAGATCGCTTCAATATCGGCGATGCCGCCCTTCAACTCTTTTCCGAAGAGCGGAACGGTTACTTCCATTCCACAAGGAAAATCTGCAACAACGGGGCAAAAGGCCGGGGCGGTGGTTAAGCCGCAGAGGGCGCTCATTTCTTTGAGGTGTTTATGTTGCTGGGTTAGGCCGTATTGCCGGGGCGCATCCAAAAGCGCCATCCGATGAGGGTCTTCATATTCTGCGATCATTTTTTTGCCACCGCCGGTATAGCCGGTGAGCGAAAAGCAACAAAGGGCCGCATCGGCGGAGAGCACGCCCGCTTGCACCAAGGGCGCCACCAAAGCAATAAAGCCGCTGGCATGGCATCCCGGGTTTGCTACTCGCTTAGAGGCGGCGATCTTTTCTCGCTGGCCGGGCAATTCAGGCATTCCGTAGACCCAATCCGGATTGGTGCGATGGGCGGTGGAAGTATCAATAATGGCAGTGTTGCTTCCTTCCGCCAGGGCAACAGCCTCAATGGCGGCTGCATCCGGCAGGCAAAGAAAGGCGATATCAGCTTCCCAAAGGGCATCTTTCCGGGCTTGGGGATCTTTTCGTTGCGCCTCCGGCAGGGTGATTATTTGAAGATCCTGCCGGGTGGATAACCGCTCCCGAATTCTTAAACCGGTGGTGCCGGCGCTTCCGTCAATGAATATTTTTTTCATAGGGACTCCTTTTTTGAATAATTATACACTCAATGCAATTAATAACGCATATTATACATATAATATCCCATAATGTCAAGGGTAAATTTTAATAATATGCAAAAAATCCCCTCCCGATATTCTCTGGGAGGGAAAAGGAATTTAAATAATCAACTGAATGGCATTATGGATCACTTCGATATGGCAGGATTGCTGTTCTCCACCGGCCTCGCCATCTAAGGTCCAATTTCGGGGGAGGCGGGTTTTGATATCCACCTCTCCAATATGTTCAAAAATAACATAGCGGGGATCGTATTGGCCCCGGGTAATGCCATTGAAGGTACGCACCAGATCGGCGGCATTTTTCGGATTTCTCACCAGGATCAGTTCCAGCTCGCCGTCGTCCAAGCGAACGTCTAATTGATTTAATTTGAAAAGGCCGGCAATAGAGGTGGAGTTAGAAACGGCGCCAAAAACAAATTCGCCGGTGAAACATTCCCCATTGGTGCAGATCTCGGCTTCAAAGGGGGTGATGGTGCCGATGGCTTTTGCCCCTTCCAGAACATAGGCCGAATGACCTAAAATATTCTTCAATTTTTGAGGAGTGGAGTAGGAAACTTGTGTAAAGGCTCCTAAAGAGGCAATATAAGTGAAGTTCCGGCCATTGAAGGTTCCCATATCGTAGTCCCGGGGGTGGCCATAGAGGATCCGGTCCATACAGTCCTCCACCTTTTTCGGCAGGCCCAGTGTGCGGGCAAAATCATTGGTGGTGCCGGCAGGAACATAGCCCAGAGGAGGCTTATGGCCGCTTTGGAGCATTCCGTTAATGACTTCGTTCAGGGTGCCGTCGCCGCCGCAACAAACTAAAAGATCCTGCCCTTGGCCGTATTTATGAATAAACCGGGAGCCGGCGCCGGGCATAGCCGTGGGTTGAACTGTAACTCAATAGCCTTGTTGGCAAAGCCGGTCCACAAT
>JAZNEH010000037.1:0-1932 GCA_045588515.1 Eubacteriales bacterium | reverse complement strand
GAACGGCACAAGCCTGCTCAATGCTTTCGCCCCGGGCAGAGGGGCAATGCAGACAATGCATACCGATCTCTAAAAAGAGTTCAGCAGTATCGGGATATTGATCCAAAACTTCAGCAATAATCGTATCTTTGGTTACCATCTTTCATAGACCTCCTTGTTATCATTGTTAACAGTATAACCCGAAATCTCAAAAAAGTAAAGGGAATTTTATTTATTCGGTTTACATCTTTGTGAAAAAGTGTTATACTATTTAAATGTAGAAGTATGATTTAAAATATAGGAGCCGAAAAATGGAATTATTAGATCTTAAAAATCCCCAAGCGGTGGCTGAATACGAAACCTTTATCAAAAGCCATCCTAAGGGGCATTTTGCCCAATCCACCGAATGGGCCAAGCTGAAAACTGAATGGAAATTTGAAGCAGTGATTGAGCGGGATGCGGAAGGCAAGATCGCAGGTACTATGGGCCTTTTGATCCGTAAGGTGCCGGGCACTGCCATTATGTATTCCTGCCGGGGTCCTGTTTGCGATATTCACGATGAAGAAATGATTAAAAAATTGGTGAAAGATGCAGGGGAAGTGGGCAAAAAGTATAACGCCTGCTCTTTGAAGATCGATCCCGATGTGCCTAAAGAGGATGAAGCCTTTGCCGCTATTTTCAAAGGGATGGGATTTACCGAACCGAATCGCTCCGAAAACTTTGAAGGAATCCAGCCTCGATTTGTGTTCCGCCTTTATCTGGAGGGGCGCAACGAGGAAGAGTTAATGGCTTCTTTTCATCAGAAAACCCGCTATAATATCCGGGTGGCCTTGAAAAAAGGGGTGGAAGTGAAACTTTGCGGAAAAGAAGCGTTGCCCGATTTTCATCGGATTATGACCACCACCGGCGCCAGAGATCATTTTGTGGTGCGTACAGAGGAATATTTTGCCCGGTTATTGGATGCCATGGGCGAGCACGCCCGGCTTTATATGGCTTATCTGGATGGAAAAGCCATTGCCGGCACTTTAGCCATCGCTTATGGGGACAAGGTCTGGTATCTCTATGGGGCTTCTGCAAATGAATATCGCAACGTGATGCCCAATTATCTCCTTCAATTTGAAATGATCAAATGGGCAGTGGAACGGGGTGCCCGTGTATATGATTTCCGCGGCGTTTCCGGGAACCTGAGCGAAGATAACCCGCTTTATGGGCTCTATCGCTTCAAAAAAGGATTTAACGGCGAATTCACCGAATTTATCGGCGAAATGGATCTGGTTTATAATAAACTGATGCTGGCTTGGTCTAAATGGGGCAGTAAAGCCTATCGCCGCTTGAATATGATGCTTTTCAGATTAAAACACAGAGGTTAAAAATGGCTCGTTTGATCATTCGAAAAAACGATATTTTAGATAATTACCGCCAATTTTCGCAGGTTGGCCCGGTGATCCCCGTGCTGAAGGCCAATGCCTACGGCTTGGGAGCCGAGGCGGTTCTGGAACTTTTAAAGGAAGAGGGCGTCACCCTGATGGCGGTCAGCCGCCTGGACGAGGCACTGCCCCTGCTGAACCGTGGGGTGGAGATTCTGGTGCTCTCCTGCCACCGTTCGGAGGATTATGCGGATCAGGTGCTGGAACTGGGCTTCACCGCCGCTCTGGACGATCTGGATTTTGCCACCCTTCTCTCCCAAAAGGCAGAAGCTATGGGGAAAAAAGCCCCGGTTCATATCAAGGTGGATACCGGAATGGGGCGCTTCGGCTTCACCCCCCGCCAACGGGCTCAGATCCAAAAGGTCTTTGAACTGCCCGGGCTGGAAGTTAAGGGGATCTTTACCCATTGCTATGCCGCCTTCAGCAACAAAGAGGCTACAAGGGCGCAATATAACGCCTTTAACGACCTTTGCTATCGGCTGGAGCGGGAGGGAATCCAAATTCCCTTAAAGCATTTTGCTAATTC
>JAZNEH010000036.1:0-17387 GCA_045588515.1 Eubacteriales bacterium | reverse complement strand
CCCTTAGCAGGGGCGCCTCTTCGGCCTCTTGAGTATTTCTCCGTAAGGTACCGAAAATATGATTCAATTCAGTATCTAACATTATATCCTATGCCTTTGAGAATGTCAAGAAATTTTTAAAAATAAATGGAAGCCCAATTTAAATTTTCAGGATATGTCTTGACATTCCATTTTGCGAGGAGTATACTATTTTTATCATCTAAAAAAAGAGAGGTAAAATCTGATGAAAACTAAGTACATATCCCTTTTAATTGCTTTGGCAATGCTCGTTACTATGGGCGGCGTTTATGCAGCCTGGGTATATGCTGAAACTGATATGACCTCCGTTCACGGTCACATCGGCTCCTTTGGTTTGGCTAACGCTGAAATCAACAACTCCAAAGGAACCATCACAGTTGATGCATCCAACGCCCATTTAACCATCGATCAGACCAGCGCCTCGAATTATAACGCTAATCTGACCGCCACCGGCACCATCCTTGTGAAGTTCTCTCCTTCTGAGATCTACAAAAATTCCAACCCCGACAAAACCGAATTTGCGATGAAATATCATCTGGTAACCGATAACGCTAATCCTATGGCCTTCACTTGCCATGACGGCAACCCCGAAAAACCATTATTCACCAACTTTGATACCACCACAACCACTAATTTAACTTTGATCAAGCAACCAGACGGAACTTATCAAACCACCGTTCAGGCAACTGAACTGTTGACCCTGATGACCATCGATACCTTTAAACTGGATACTCACGCAAAATATGTTGCCTTCTCCAGCAAGGTTGGTACTTTCGGAAATATCGGCCTTGAAGTAAGCGAAGCTTAATTTTTCAACCATACACACGTTTACCCTGCGCGTATTGGCGCGGGGTAAATTTCTTTGAGGTGAGCAAAAAATGTCTTCTTATGATATTTATGTTTTCATCCTCTGCTTCATCGTATTTGCGGCATTAACAGCACTGTTTACCTGCTTGGTGTCTTCTATCATCAAACTGACAGTCCGACTTGTTCGCTCCGGGGTGGAGGATGAACGTATCACAAAAGAATATACGGATCTGCAAAAGAAAAAGAGCCGGAAGTTGCCTTTTATCATCGACCGGGTTGTTTCGGTGTTGCTCTGTTGCGTTTTATTTCTGATGTTTGCCTTTTCCCTTTACGTGAAATTTTCCGGGGCCCCCGCCTCTGATACCGTTCCCACCCTGAGTGTGGTGAAGAGCGGTTCGATGGCTTATCAGCATGAGAAAAACGTTTATCTTTCCCAAAACGGATTAAACGATCAGTTTCAGACGTTTGATATTGTGCTTCTTTATAAATTGCCGGCCCCGGAAGATCTAAAACTTTATGATATCGTTTTATACGAAGTAAACGGAACGCCGGTGATCCATCGAATCGTTAATATTGAGGCACCCAATGCCAACCATAGCGATTATTATTTCTTGATGCAGGGCGATGCTATTGAAAATCCCGACCGGTTCCCGGTTTATTATAGCCAGATGCGAGGGATTTACCGGGGGGAACACATTCCCTTTTTGGGAAGTTTTGTGGCCTTTATGCAATCGGTTGCCGGATATCTTTGCATCTTGCTGACGGTTCTGGGCATCATCGCCATCCCCATTGTTGAAAAACGGGTTAACGCTGTGAAGCAGGAGCGGTTGATCGCCATCGGCGTGATTGTTCCTTCGGATCCTTCCGATGAAACGGATCCCGAAGATCAGGAGGCGCTGGTATGAAACTGACCCGAATTCTTTCCATTTTGCTCAGTATCCTGATCCTGTTATCCCTTTCCGGCGCTTATGCCACCTGGCATTATTGCGAAATGTCTTTAGGCACCGCCACCGGTCAAACTCCCCTGAAGATGAGTATTTTTCATTGGGAAGGTTCCGACGTTTTGCCGGATGATGAAGACACCGGCCACGCCCATGCCAACCTAATCGATAAACTCATCAACGGCGAAGGCATCGGCCTGAACAGTTCCAAGTCCTATCTAAACGAACAAATCCGCAACCGGGATCGCTACTATGGGCGTGATACCCTGGGAAGTATGGCAATTACACAGGGGGATGCTTTAAATACCCTTTTCGATCTGGGAACGGAAAACACCACCTTCCTGATCCAAACCATTAATGATAATCTCTATTATATTTTCACCACCAGTTTGGATCTTGGCGTGAAAGGGAACCCGAATTATCCGCTTGGAACGGCCATTTCCCCCATTTACCGCACCACTGTTCAACGAACAAACGGCGTTTGGGTTGCCGTTAAAACGGAAGAAGGCTCTGCCCCCTCCGCCTACTATGAGGAAAGCCAATGGTTCAATATTACCCGTTCAAAGATTCCGTCTTTTAACCCGGATCAATGGACTGCCAATTAATGCAAAAAAGGAGCTGTAAAAAAACTTTACGTTTTTTTACAGCTCCTCTTTTTGCAGTTCGGACTATTTTTTTAATCGAAAGCCAAGCCAAAATAGGCAGGCGGGTTAACTTTTTTAAAGGGCAGAAACATTGCAAAGGGGCGCTCACTGCCGGGCCCACGGAATTTGCCCCGGGGCGCACCCAGCGTTTTCAGTATACGAGGTGCAAGAGCAGGATCGCCCAAAAATTCTGTGCCCCAGAAGTTTTCTTTACTTTGGTGGCCTGCCAACAGAAGATTTTTACCGGCATAAAGGGTATATTGGGCCGCAAGAAAAGATAGATTTTCCTGTTCCTGAATCACGCCGCCTTGGGGCAGATATTTTCGCCGCAGGGCGGCATATTCCATCTCATCGACCCGGCGCAGGGGCAAGGGCTCCCCTTGAGGCTGGGCGGAAAACTCCCCCACGCTGCTGCAAGGCGCATAGCCAATCTTTGCATAAAACCCAAACAACCCTTCATTCACCGGCACTAGGATAGCGGCAGCATAGCCCTGTTCTTTCAAATGCCGATGGGTATCTTCCATCAATTGACGGCAAAGGCCCCGCCGTTGATAGGTTGCGGCGGTTGCCACGCCATAGATATAAGCGATCTTTTCGCCTTCATAAAGGCAATCAAACCAATAAAGGGCGGCAGCCAATTCTTCGTTCATCCAAAGGCAACGGCAACGGTCTGCCGAAAAACCTGTTCGACAAAAAAGATCAAAAAAGGCGGCCGAATCCCCAAAAGCCTCTTGCCAAAGGGCGGAAAGGGCCTTTTGATGTTGTTTTTCAGGTATGCCGATCCTCATAGCAAAACCGCCCGCACTTTTTCCACAAGATGATGGGGGCGATAACTGAGTTTCGCCTTTCTTAATCCGGGCAAACCCATATCCTCTTCCCGATCCAGATACTGCACTTCCGGATGTTGCTCCCGCAGATAGCGGGCAAACTCACAATTGATGGCTGTATAAGCGCCATCAAAGGCGGTATCGGCCTTTTCAAAATGTACGTCGAAGGTATCCGCATAAAAACGGCTGGCAACGGTAAACGCCGCCACCTGATCCTCAATCCAAAGCACCAATCCCACCAGTTTCGCCGCCTCAAACTGGTCCAATGCTTTTGCAAGAGCCTCTTTTTCCAGTTCAAAATCCTTTTCGGGGTTGCAACAATCTTTATTTTGAAACCATTTTTCCGCCATCCGGCGCACTGCCGATACATTTCCAGCAGAAAGAGGCTCCACCCGATAATCGGGGAATTTCAACTTAAAGCGATTGAAATGATTCCGTTTGCTTTGCAGTTTTTTGCCTCGCAAATCCGCCAAAGCATCGATCTCATATATATAATCAAAACTGTTGCGATCGGCTTTATAACGGAACTTTCCGGGATAGAGGGTTGCCAATGTTTTGGCCTCTTCCTCCACCATTCCGCTGATCCGGCAGGGAATGCCCCGTTCTTGCGCATCTGCCATAAGGGCGGCCAACGCTTCCGTTTTATCGCCCTTCCCCAAGGGATAAAAATAGGTTTCATAATCCCCGTAGCGGGCCAGGATCAGTAGTTGATCCTCAAAAACAGCATAGGAGAGTGCGCCCCATAAAAAGGCGTTGCCGAAGGAATACTCGCATCCCCGACGGGAGCTTTCCCACAGGGCTTTTTCATAAAGATTTTTTTCTCGAATGGTAATGGGTTTAAAATCGATCATTTTTCAGACTTTCTGTGTTTTTTCTTACTATTATAATGGTTCCCCAAAAACTTGTCAATGATACAAATGCCGCCCTGAATTGGGCGGCATTATGTTTTTTATTTTTTCTTGGGTTTCTTGATCTTATTGAGTTTGGCGTTCAGGGAGAGCAGATCTTCCTTCGACAGGTTCACGCCCATCATCCCGATCATACCGGAAAGGCGCAGAACGGTGAATCCGCCCATCATCGCCATCATATCATCGTTCATCTCAAAGCCGCCCATCATTTTTTCGCCCTTTTTCGGCATCATTTTGCCAACCAAGCCCAAAAAGAGCATCTTGCCCTGAACCGTTGCAAAGATATCGCCGATCTTATCATTCAGGGAGAAATGGCCTTCCACTTCGGTGATATCAAACCAATTGAGAACAGCGCCCTTTTCTTTCAAGCGATATTCTTCGTTGAAGGTTTCCACTTTACGGAGTTTGCCGCAGTCCTTCAGGTCGCCGGCAACGGCCACCAATTCCGTTTCGCCCACATTGGGAACATCGAAATAGAAGAAATGATCTTCGGCAGTCTTTTTACCCAAAGAAACTCCGTTTGCAAAGAGTTCCACCTCAGGTTGGTTGGAATAAACCGTTACTTTGGTTACTTCTTCCACCCGATCCACATACCGCTTGCCGCAGAGATGCACAAAGGGATCATCGGAAAGCCATGCCTTATAAGCATAGAAGGAATCCTTCTTATACTTCCGATCCATCGTTACCAAGCCCTTATGATTCTGGCCGTTTTCGCCGCCTTCGCTCCGGGCATCAGCGCCGAAATCGAACATATTCCAAACGTGGGTGGCCCACATATATTTCCGGCTGAAGAATTGTTTGATCAGTTCTTCATGGTAGAAAGCCTGATATTCCTCAGTATAGTCGCCCTGCACCGGGTTGGAAGTATGCCAATTCAAGGCTTCGCAACCGTATTCGGAGCAACCGATGGGAATATTGGGATGGCGCTCATGGAACTTATCGAACCAAGGGCCGTTCATGGTGGTATCGCCGCCGTACCAGCCGAAATAGTGGTTATAAGACACCAGATCGGGAATCTGGATATAGGGGCTATCGATCTTGCAGGGAGAAACCGCCGCAATGGTGGTGAGGCGGGTTTGATCCATTTCGTGTACCAGATCGTTCAGGATATGATGATTTTCCAGCAAATCGGGATCATCATCGCCCTTCATCGTGATCTCATTGGAAAGCCCCCAAACCACAATGGAAGGATGGTTATAGTTCTGGATAATCAGTTCTTTCATCTGGGAGATGGTGTTTTTCCGGCCGGTGGGCATATGCTGAGAAATATAGGGGATCTCTGCCCAGATCACCAAGCCTTTTTCATCGCAGAGATCATAGAAATACTGATCGTGTTGATAATGGGCCAAGCGAATGGTGGTGGCGCCCACTTCGCAAATCAGATCGATATCCTCTTCGTGATGCTCGGGCAACAGTGCGTTACCAAAGCCCCAACGGTCCTGATGGCGGGAAACGCCCCGCAGAGGATATTCTTCCCCGTTCAGGATAAAGCCGTTTTCGGGATCTACTTTAAAAGTGCGGCAACCGAACCGAGTGGAAACGTTATCCAGCACCTTGCCTTCTTCCATCAGTTCAATGGTCAAGGTATACAGATAGGGATCCTTGCGGCCATGCCAAAGATGAACGTTGGCAATATCCAGTTCCACCGTTGTATCGGCGGCAGTTAAAGCGGCCACTTTCTTTCCCTCTGCATCGGTGATGGTATAGCGGAGTTCCTGGCCCATTTTGCTGTTGGTGATCCAGGTTTCAACAGCGATCTTGGCATCCTTCCCTTCCACCTTGGGCGTTACTTTCAGGCCCGGACCGCCAAAATGATCCAGATCGAAATGGCTTTCGCTAACGCAGATAATATTCACATTCCGATAAAGGCCGCCATAGAAAGTGAAATCGGCCACTTGCGGATAAACCCGATCATTGGCGCTATTATCCACAGCGATCACAAACAGGTTATCCCGATCCAGAGTTTCGGTGATATCCACCCGCCAGGTGGAATAACCGCCGTCGTGATGGGCCAGATTCTTGCCGTTCAAATAAACATCCGCCGAAGAATTGGCGCCACAGATCTCCAGATAATAGCGATCTGCCTTGGGCAGATCCAGTTTATCCAAGGTTTTGGCATAATAGCAAGTTCCCCGATGATAGTCATTGCCGCCATCCTGGCCGTCGATGGCGTTCCAGGAATGGGGAAGATTTACATAATCCCAAAGTTTGGGCATTTCGGCAGGAACCTCAGTGGCCATTTTGGTAAAGGCCCATTTCGCATTAAAATTTACTACGGTTCTCATATTTTTCCTCCGTTAGAATTTTTCTTTATTATATAATATCGCCTTCAAAAAAACTATAGACAATCTTTGAACTTTGAAAAAGGATGCCACTAGGGCATCCTTTTTTTAACATTTGTTTATCTGCCCAGTTCTTCGTTCATCTTGGCCAGAGTCTTTTTATCCAGATTATAGACCAAGCCCAAGCCGACAAACTGCATTACGCCGGAGAAGAGGAAAGTGCCGGCAACCAGATAACGCATCCGAACGGCTACTTCCCAAACCTGATTGCCTTCGTCGGCGCCCTTATAACCCAGAGCAACCATCACAACCAGAACCAATGCGGGGCCTACACCCTGCGCCAGTTTGCGGAAGAAGGAATGGAGAGAATAAACCGTGCCCTCTTCACGATTGCCGGTTTTCCATTCATTATAGTCGATAGCATCGCCCATCATAGCCCAAGATACGGTGGAATAGATGCCCATACCCAAGGAAAATACCAACTGGCAGAGAATATAAATAATCAGATCCAGGCCGGTGTTGTTCGGCATAATGATAAAAAGACCGAAACTGGCAATGATGGAACAGATAGAGCCAAAAGTAGCCAGTTCCTTCTTGCCGAACTTGGCAACAGCGTTCCGGGCCAGCGGAGTGAAAACCACGATGGGGATCATCGCAAACAACTGAACGATACCGGAAATCTGCACATTCTTAAAATAAGATTGGAAGATAACGGTTACCGCAGTGGTGGCACCCTGCATTCCGATAAACATCCCCATTGCGGCGATGGTTGCGCCCATTGCAGGGCGATTCTTCAAGAAGTTGCCAATGGCCTGAAATACGTTGAACTTGGGAGCTTCTTCGTTCAAGTTTACTTCCTGCTCCACACGAATGGTGGTGTTGCGGATCATAAACTGGAAGCAGATGAAGCCCAGCACGCCCATAATCAAAGCGGCGATGAATACCCGCTCGCCAATCAGGTTATTGTCCTTATCATAAATGATGAAGGGCAGGATCACCATCGGCAACATATTGCCGAAGATGGAGCCGATAGAACGCCAGGCAGACAAAGAAGCCCGGTCTTTAACATCGTTGGAGATCAGGGACAGCAATGAACCATAGGGCACGTTTGCCACGGTATAGAAAGCATCCCAAACGACATAGCCGGCAATAAAGATAATGAACTTCGCCCAAACGGGAGCGTTGGGGAAAGGCAGGAAGCAGCAAGCGCCGCCCACGATCAGGCCGATGGAGCCGGCCCAAATGTAAGTAAGGAACTTGTTTCTCTTATACTGCCGTTTATCGGCGTCGATCATAGAGCCGATCAGAGGATCATTGATGGCATCCCAAACCTGCACGATAATCAGCAGCAGAGCATACCAAAGATCCATCCCCATAAACTGGGTCCAGAAAATAGACATCGTGCCTTTCAGGGCAAAACTCATATTACACCCTAAGTCACCTGCGGCATAGGCGATACTATCGCGAATCCCGAATTTGCGATACCCATTGGCATCCAATTTGATTTCCTTTTTCATAGCGATTCCCTCTCTCAAGTTGATTTTTTAAAACAAGGAACTTCATATTAAGTATAAAGGATTTTCACTAATAATGTGAGTAATTTTTTATTATTTTTTTGTATTTTTTTAATGTTATGGCAGTTTCTCCTGTTGTAATCTTCCAAAAATTATGCTATAATGAGAAATAGATTAGGAATTTTTGATTATGTTCTTCGGATGGAGGATCAATCCATCGTAATATAGTTTGTAAACTCGGTAAAATAATTAGTGAAAAACCACTCGATTTCTGCTAAAATGCAAGGGAGGTGTTTGCAGGGTGTTTTTCGAAAAAGAACTGGAACTCCTATGCGAAACATTTCGGAAAAGCCGGGTGCGAACAACGATGGGCTCCTTAAACACGCCTGCGGCCAATCTGATCGATAAGGAACTTCTTCCCTTCTACGGCCGCTTTCCGGATAGCGCAAAACCCATCTGCCATTTTATCGGCCGCCCGGAGCCTGAAACCCTTTATCGAACAACCGATTCCTTTCGCCTTTGCTACTCTTATTTTCTGTTGCCGGAGAGCGCCGGCCTATTGTTGATCGGCCCCTATCTTGCGGCCCCTTTGGCCCCGAGCCAGATTCTGGAAATCGGCGAACAGAATCAAATATTGCCTAAAAGCCAAAAATATCTGGAAGAATATTATGCCGGCCTGCCGGTTTTGAAAGAAGGAAATCCCCTTTTTATCCTGCTGGCAACCTTTTGCGAGCGCCTTTGGGGAACCCCCTCTTTTTCCATTGTGGATCATGATAAAGATCCCTTCCTGCCCGCCTCCCCCATCCATACCCCTGCGAATACCGATCAGATCCTGCTGGGGATGCAGTCTATGGAAAAAAGATATGAATATGAAAATGAAATGATGCAGGCGGTAACTCAGGGTCAACTTTATAAAGCCGATCTGTTGCTTTCCCAACTTTCGGAACAAAACTTTGAAAAACGGGTGGCGGATCCCATTCGGAATGGAAAAAATTACTGCATTATTATGAATACCCTCTTGCGAAAAGCGGCGGAAAACGGCGGCGTTCACCCAATTTATCTGGATCGGGTTTCTTCGTCGTTCGCCGGGCAGATCGAAGAGTTGAATACCCTCTCGGCCATTCAGGAACTGATGCAGGAAATGTTTCGTTCCTATTGCCGGTTGGTGCGAAAACATTCCATCAAGAACTATTCTCCGGTGGTGCAAAAAGTCATCATATTGATTGAATCCGATCTTTCGGCTGATCTAAACCTGCATACTCTGGCAAAGGAGCAGCAGGTGAGCGGCGGATATCTTTCCGCCCTTTTCAAGCGGGAAACCGGCAAGACCCTCACCGAATATATCCGGGAGCGGCGGATGAAGCACGCCATCCACCTGCTTTCCACCACCCACCTGCAGATTCAAAGCGTGGCCCTTCATTGCGGCATTATGGATGTGCAGTATTTTTCCAAACAGTTCAAAAAGCAAACGGGGATGACCCCAAAAGAATATCGCAATTCCATTAGTTAATAATTTTATAGGAGGAAAGAAAAATGGAAAAATTTGTACCTGTTGTTGTGATTAAAGAACTGAGCGAAACCGATAAGATCTTAACTGCTCTGAAAAACAGCGGCATTAACTGTGCGGAGATCACCTTCCGCACCGCCTGCGCCGCCGAGGCCATTGCCTATGCCGTTAAGAATTATCCCGATATGAGCATCGGCGCCGGCACGGTAATCAACGCCGAGCAATGCGAAGCCGCTTTGGCCGCCGGAGCCACCTTTATCGTTTCTCCCGGCCTTTCCGTTGCCGTTGCCAAGATCTGTAACGAACGGAAGATCCCCTATTATCCCGGTTGCGTAACCCCCACCGAGATTATGCAGGCGCTGGAACTGGGCATCACCACCGTGAAATTCTTCCCCGCCAACGTTTATGGCGGTCTGAAGGCCCTGAAAGCCCTTTCTGCCCCCTTCCCCCAAGTGAAATTCATCCCCACCGGCGGTGTAGAACGCAGCAACATCGATGAATTTCTGGCCTTCGATAAGATCGAAGCCATCGGCGGCAGTTTCTTTGTGAAAGAAGCTTTAGAAGCCATGGAAAAATAAAACGCCATATAAAAATCGCCCTTGAACTCAAGGGCGATTTTTTATCAAGTTATACGCCGTAGACCAACCAGATATAGATATAAGCAGGTACGATGGCGGCCAGAGTGAAGGGGATGCCGATCTTGAAGAAATCGGAGTTCTTTACTTCATAGCCTTCTTTCCGCAGGATGCCGATACCGGTGATATTGGCAGAAGCGCCGATGGGCGTGCAGTTCCCACCCAGCGTAGCGCCGGAAAGCAAGCCGAAATATAAGGGAGTTGCATCGATGTTTAAAGCGGCGGCCAAACCGGCAATCACCGGGATCATAGTAGCCACATAGGGGATGTTATCGATAAAGGCAGAAATCAGAACGGAGCCCCAAACAATGATCGTATAGAGAAGGAACACGTTCCCGCCGCCGGCTTTGGCCAAGAGGCCTGCGGCCGCATCGATCACGCCCTCGGCGGTGATACCGCCGATCATCAGGAACAGACCCAACAGGATGCCGATGGTATTAAAGTCGATCTCCTTCAAGGGCTCGGTAATGGCGGAAAGATTCTTCTTTTTGATCAGGCTGTAGACCAGGCCGATCACCAGCAACACACAGCTGATCAGACCGTTGGTCTCGTTGGGCTTATTTTCAATAAAGGAAGCGCCGATCAGTAACACCAGCAATGCGATCAGCAGGGCGGAGGGCACGTAGTCGGTGACCTTGGTGCGCTCGGTATTATGGGGGATCGCACCCTTTTCCTTCCGGAACAGGAAGCCCAGGATCACGGCGGCGATCAGGGCGCCCAATTCAACAGCAAAGAAAATACTGGGCTTACCCAAATACCAGAAGAAATCCAAAAAACTCATATCCAGGGCGGAGCCCAGCATAATGGCGGTGGTATCCCCCACCAGGGTGGCGGCACCCTGTAGATTGGAGGAAACCGCAATGGCGATGATAAAGGGCACCGGGTTGGTCTTTAGTTTTTTACAAATTTCCAAAGCCACGGGGGCGATCATCAAAACGGTGGCCACGTTATCCACAAAGGCAGAGATCACCCCGGCAAACAATGCCAGCGCCACTGCCGCCCATTGCACGTTGGGCACCTTTTCCATGATCAGGTCTGCCAGCAGAGCGGGCATCTTACTTTCCACGAACAGCGCCACCAGACCCATAGTCCCCGCGATCATCAGGATCACGTTGAAATCAATGGAGCCGAAGATCTCATTTGCAGGCAACATCCCGGTGGCGATAAAGGCCAGTCCGGAGGTCAGGGCGATGTAGGGGCGATACTTTCCGAAAATCAGCATCAAAACATAAGTAGCGGCAAAAAGAATAATTGCTGGTAACATTGTGTTCTTCCTTTCGATATTTTTATATTAATGTATTTCATTATGCCATAAAGAATTTAAATGTCAAGAGGGCTTGAATTCCATTTTTCAAAATGCTATACCGAAGAAAACAGGAAAAGGAGCGAAAAAATGAGTAAAATCCTATTGAATTTCCAAGTTGACAAAACCTTTGAAGCCGGCATTGAACGGCTGAAAAATATTTTGGATTTTGAAGCGGGCAACGGCATCACCGTTACCGCTGTGGAAGGCGAGCGGGCCGGAGTTACCCTGAAAAACGGAGCCGCTACCATCTATTATCATAAAAAACACTACTTTTTCCGGGCGTTGGGGCTTTTAGTGGAACACGCAAAGACCCAAACGGATTTTGAAATTTTTGAAGATACCTATTTTGAAGAACTCTCCATTATGATCGATACCTCCCGGGGCGCAGTGCCCACAGTGGCGGCGGTCAACAAGATGCTGGATTATATGGTGTTGATGGGTTATAGTATGGCAATGCTCTATACCGAAGATACCGTTGCTCTGGAAAATTATCCGTATTTTGGCTATATGCGGGGCCGCTATTCTGCCGAAGAACTGAAGGCTATGGACGATTACGCCTTCGACTACGGAATGGAAATGATCCCCTGCTTGGAATGTTACGGCCATATGGAAAAATATCTGATGTGGCCTGAAGCCGCCCCCATCAAAGATACTGCCGGCGTGCTTTTGGCCCGGGAAGAAAAGACCTTTGAATTTCTGGATCAACTCATCGGCCACGTTTCCTCTTGCTTCCGCTCCAAACGAATCCACATCGGGATGGACGAAGCCTTTGATATGGGCCGGGGCGCCTTTTTAAATAAACACGGCTATGTGCCGCCCTTTGAGATCTTTAACGAATATATGAAGCGGCTGATCGACATCACCAATAAATACGGCCTAACTCCTATGATGTGGAGCGATATGTATTTCCGCAACTGCGCCGCCGATAAACGGGGCTACTACTTTGCCGAAACCGAGATTCCCCAAGCAGTGGCCGATAAGATCCCGGAGGAAGTGGAACTGGTATTCTGGCACTACGGCGAAAAGCCTTTCTGCGATGATTATATGCTGAAAAAACACACCGCCTTGGGCCGCAAGACGATTTTTGCCGGCGGCCTTTGGAGTTGGATCGGCCATTTCCCCGAAAATAACTATATGATGGAAACCAGCCGTTTTTCCCTGGATGCCTGCCGCAAAACGGCGTGAAAGAAGCCATGATGACCCTCTGGCTCAATGATAACGGCGAATGTGATCTTTTTGCCAATCTGTTCGGGTTCTCTTTCTTTGCCGAACTTTGCTATGACCAAAACGCCTCCGAAGAAAAACTCCGGGCCCGCTTTGAGGCCGTTACCGGCGGGGACTACGACGCATTCTATGCTATGAGCGCCTATCATATTGACTTCGATAACGGCGCAGTCTACGAAAATTTCCATAGTCGGTTCTTCGGCAAAGCCATGTTCTGGCAGGATATTATGGAAGGGCTTTATGACGCCAACCTCTATGAGAAACCTATGGCCGGCCATTATGCCGCCTATGCCGCCAAAATGAAGGAATTCCGCCAAGACCGCTGGAGCCCCCTCTATGATTTTGCGGCTAAGGTATTCAGTTATCTGGCCATTAAAACATTGATTGCTGAAAACCTGGCGCCCGCCTATAAAGATGGGAATAAAGAAGTTTTAGGCGAGATTGCCGAAACCCTTTTGCCCCAACTGAAAGAGGCTGTTCAGGCTGTTCATACCGCCCATCTGGAACTTTGGTTCCAGAGCCTGAAGGATATCGGCTGGTGCAATATGGACTATCGCTACGCCGGCGTAGCCGCCCGTTGCGATACTGCCCAAATGCTTCTGCGCAAATACCACAAAGGGGAAATTTCTTCCATCGAAGCATTGGAAGAAGTGCGCCAACCTAAGGTGGTGCGGGGATTCACCAGTTTCGCTCTGATTTCCAGCCCGAACCTGAAAACCTAATAAAAAACGGCAGTTTCGCAAGAAACTGCCGTTTTTTTCAGTTACTACACTCCGCAACACACCGCACCAAACAAGCAGTGGCCGTTAACGTGAGCGCAACCGAAAAGATCAACACGCCCACGATGATGGCCCCGATCACGCTGGTGGCCGCAAAGGTGATCGCCAACAGGATCACCGCCGCAAGCGCTGTTAACAGCACCCCGGCCAAGAGGGCTGTTAATGCGGTGCAGACACTGCGGCATCCGCCATACCGCTGAATTTGCGGGGCAACGATCAAACCAACCGCCAGATATACCACCGCAATGCCTAAAACGACCCACAAAAAAGCGGGCGTTACCGTTATCACCGCCGTTATTTGAAGAAAGGCCGCAATCACGCCCAAGATCCCGCTGACAATTGCGGCAAGACCTACGCAACTGCGGTTACTATCGCAACAGAATAAAGACATCTTTTTCACCTCCGTTACTACCCTATGCAGAAAAACGGCAAAATGTGAAGAACCGGCTCGAATAACCTTGATTTTTATAAAGAATGTGATAGAATATTCAAAAACAAAGGAGCACTGCTATGGATAAAAAATATTTCCGCCTGAAATGGGCTTGCTATTCTTCTAATATTTCAATGTCGGTGGTGAGCACCCTCTCGCCCCTGTTATTTTTAACCTTTCGTTCCCTTTATGGGATCTCCTATTCCCTTTTAGGATTATTGGTGCTGATTAATTTTTGCACCCAACTGGGAATCGATCTGATCTTTTCGTTCTTCTCCCATAAATTCAATATTTCTAAAACTGTTAAAACAATGCCTTATCTAACATTGGCAGGGCTGATCGTTTATGCAGTTTGGCCTTTTTTCTTTCCCCAAACGATCTATGCAGGGTTGGTGATCGGAACCTTATTATTCTCAGCCTCTGCAGGCTTAGGCGAAGTATTGATCAGCCCGGTGATTGCCGCCATCCCCACCCCCGATCCGGATCGGGAGATGAGCAAGCTTCACTCCGTTTACGCATGGGGCGTGGTGGGCGTTGTGATTTTCAGCACGCTGTTTCTGCTCACTTTCGGAAACAACGCTTGGCAATGGCTGGCCCTTTGCCTGGCTTTGGTGCCCCTTTGTTCCATTTTGCTGTTCAGCGGCGCAAAGATCCCTGCTATGGAAACCCCGGAAAAAACCTCCGGCGCCCTGAAATTATTAAAAAACAGCGGGATCTGGGCCTGCGTTTTAGCCATCTTTTTGGGCGGTGCCGCCGAATGTACCATGGCCCAATGGGCCAGCGGTTACCTGGAGCGGGGACTTGGCATCCCCAAAGTTTGGGGCGATATTTTCGGCGTGGCTCTGTTTTCGCTGATGCTGGGGCTGGGGCGTAGCCTTTATGCCAAAAGGGGCAAAAATATTTTAAAAGTACTAACCTGGAGTGCCGCCGGTGCCGCCCTTTGCTATCTGGTGGCCGCCATCTCTCCATGGCCCATTTTAGGATTGATCGCCTGCGCCCTCACCGGGTTCTGCACCGCTATGCTTTGGCCCGGAAACCTGATTGTGGCTTCGGACCGTTTCCCCGCCGGCGGTGTGTTTATCTATGCGCTGATGGCGGCGGGCGGGGATCTGGGGGCCTCTGTTGCGCCCCAGATGATCGGCGTTGTTACCGACCTGGCCCTCACAACGGAGCCCATGATCGCCGTTGCAGAACAACTGAATCTTTCCCCGGAACAATTTGGAATGAAACTGGGGATGCTGATCGGGATGCTTTTCCCGCTGCTCGCCGTTCCCCTTTTCCTGAAGATGCGGAAGAGCGAAAAATAAAACTGTTTCGAAAAATAAACCATTTTCATCATTTTTCGGGTGGTCTTTTACTCTTGATCTCTTTATAATAAAAGAAAGATAACAAAAAGGAGTTCCGCTTATGAAAAACCGGGCCTTACCCCAGCCCCAATGGTTGTTAAAAAATGCCATTTATCAGATCAATCCCCGTACCTTTACAGAAGAGGGAACCCTGAAGGCGATCCAAAAAGAGTTGCCCTATTTAAAATCCCTGGGATTTCATATCATTTATCTATGCCCGATCTTTGAAGAAGACGCCAGCACCGACCGCAAAAACTGGAGTGTTCGCCAATTAGGTTCTGAAACCGGAAACCCCAAAAATCCCTATCGGATGAACGACTACTTTAAGGTGGATGAGGAATTCGGCTCCACGGAAGATCTGGCAGAACTGATCCAAGCCGCCCACGCTCTTGAAATGAAGGTACTTTTGGATCTGGTTTATGCCCATATCGGCCCCAATGCACCCATTGTTCAGCGGCACCCGGAGTTCGTACAGCAAAACCCGGATGATTCTTTTATCTGCACCAAATGGAATTTCCCAAAATTTGATTTCAAAAGCCAAGGGTTGCGGGAATATCTTTATTGCAATATGGTCTATTATATTGCGGTTTTGGATGCAGACGGCTTCCGTTGTGACGTTGGAGATATTCCGCCCGTTGATTTCTGGGCAGAGGGCCGCCGCAGAATTCAGGAGGTTAAACCCGATGCGGTGCTGATCGATGAGGGAAGAGCCTACGAGAAGATGGCCATCGCCTTTGATTCCTGCTATTGCTTTGATTGGCACGAGCTTTTGCGCAAGGTTTATTGCGAAGGGGAATCCGCCGGAGCTTTGAAGACCTTCGATGAAGAACTGACCGGCTCCTTCCCCATCGGCGCCCGGATCTTGCGGGATATGGATAACCACGACACCGTGACCGATTGGAATGGGCGCACCGAAGCCATCATCGGTCCTCGGGGAATGGAGCAGATCCTGGCGATGAATTATCTGCTGGAGGGCATCCCTATGGTCTATTGCGGCAACGAGCTGGCCTGCACCGCCTATTTAAATATGTTCGCCAACCGCTTCTACCCCGGCAAGTATGAGGTGACCGACCGTACCAAGAAGGACACCCCCGAAGCCATAGAGCGCCAGACCTTTATTCAAAAGATCAATCAGCTGAAGCGGGAAAGCGATCTCTTGGCCCACGGAAAAACGGAGTGGCTGGAAACAAACGATCCCATCGTTTCCTTCAAGCGAGTTTTGGGAGATCAGGAATTGCTCTTTATCGGGAACACCAAAAATCAGGAAGTGTTATATGAAACGAAGACTCTGTCGGCTCCCATCTTTGGCAAGGGATGCTTTAAGGAAGAAGGGCTGGTATTGGCTCCCTATGAATATTACGTAACATTGAAAGAGAGAAAAAATGATTAAAAACCTTATTTTTGATTGTTCCGACACGCTGCTTCACTTTGAGGCAAAGGCGGATCTTGCCGAAAAATTGAAGAACCCGGAGCGGGCGGAGCGAATCCATCGATCCATCTTTAAAAGCGAGGCCTGGAGGGAATATGACCGGGGATGGATCCCCGCAGAACAGTTGGAAGATGCAGTTCTTCCCACGTTACCGGCAGAGGATCGGCCCATTGCAACAGACTATCTGCAGCGCTGGCACACCTGCTATACTCCTATGCCGGGAATGACGGAGCTGGTGCAACGCCTGAAGGAAAAAGGCTACGGTCTTTACGTACTATCCTCTTATCCGGACCGTTTTTACGAGGTATGGGAACGTTTTTCCATCTTCCGGCTCTTTGACGGTTCCGCCGCCTCCTTTGAAGTCCACGTCAGTAAGGATTCTCCCGCATTCTTTGAACACCTGATGAAAAAATACCATCTGAAAGCGGAGGAATGCCTGATCATTGACGATAGCTGCGTTTCCGTTGAAACTGCCCGAAGTATTGGTTGGCAAGGAATACAATTTACCGATGCGAAGACCCTGGAAAAGGAATTGAAGAGATTGAATATCTTATAAAAAAGAGTTGAAGGATTTTTTCCTTCAACTCTTTTTGATTATTCGTTTTCTTTTTTCTCTTGGACGGCGGCCAGTTTATGTTTGCGCCGTTCTTTTACCTCAATAGGCATAGGCTTGATTTCGCCGGCGGCCTGCAGTGCTTGGCGAGTAAGCAAGGGGCCAACCAATTCATAGATCAAAACCGCAAACAGGGTGATATTGCGGATCAGGCGGCCTTCATCGCCTAACTGCATA
>JAZNEH010000035.1:0-12647 GCA_045588515.1 Eubacteriales bacterium | reverse complement strand
AAGGCACCAAAACTTTATATGAAGGACGTTTTTACCATTGAAGTGGACTCTATCACAACGGATCATAAGCAAATTCTTTGCATTGATGGAGATGATGTTGCTGCAATGAAAGGAAAACGGGTGGTGATCGTTGATGATGTGATTTCCACCGGGGAATCGCTGAAAGCTCTTGAAAAATTGGTTGAAAAGGCCGGCGGCGAGATTGTTGCTAAAATGGCAATTTTGGCCGAAGGGGATGCCATCGAGCGAGATGATATCATTACCTTGGCTCCTTTGCCCTTGTTTTTCAAATGATTTGACATAGGAGGTATAAAAAATGACCGAATTGGTGCCTAATGAAGGAAAAAACGAATTGATTGAAGTGGACGGCGTTTCATACCGTCGATTGCCGATTAAGACACACGTAATTACCGATCAGGATTGTATCGAAGACGTTTGCGAGAAATATGCCAAAGATTTGATGCAGGAAGGGGATGTTTTGTTTATCTCCGAAAAATGCGTTGCCTGCACGCAGAAACGGGCCATTCCGATGGAAGAGATTCATCCGCGTCCGTTGGCTAAATTGCTCTGTAAGTTTGTTTATAAATCCCCTTATGGGATTGGTCTAAGTATTCCTCAAACTATGGAAATGGCACTGCGGGAATGTGGAACCCTTAAAATTCTTTGGGCGGCATTTTGCTCTGCTTTGGGAAAGATGGTAGGGAAGCGAGGCATTTTCTATAACATTGCAGGGCCCAAAGCACGGTCAATTGACGGCCCTTGCGATTGCACGATTCCGCCGTATAATCATTATGTGGTTTTGGGGCCCGAAGATCCCGATCATGTTGCTTTAAGTATCAAAGAGCGGATCGGATTTGATGCTTGCGTTGTTGATATCAACGATATCGACGGTGTTATTCTTGGCGTATCCGATGAGAAAATGGATCGGATCTTATATGCCCGCATTTTGAAAGATAATCCCTTGGGGCAAAGCGGTCAGCAGACGCCGATGGGAATTATCAGAAAAGTTTAATGTTAGCATAGGTCGGAAAGCGAAAAATCGCTTTCCGGCCGTGGTTTTTTAATTTATACCTTGCATAATGTGGTAAAATGCGATATGATTATAAAAAAAGTTTACGGAGGAATATCAATGAATATTGTTTGCTTAGATATGGAAGGAGTTCTGGTTCCTGAAATTTGGATTGCCTTTGCCGAAGCCAGCGGAATCCCTGAGTTGAAAAGAACAACTCGTGATGAGCCGGATTATGATAAGTTGATGGAATATCGTTTGAATATTCTGAAAGAACACGGTTTAGGGCTTAAAGAAATTCAGGAAACGATTGCAAAAATCGATCCACTGCCTGGGGCACGTGCTTTTTTGGATGAGCTCCGTAAGATTACGCAGGTTATTATATTGAGCGATACGTTCACGCAATTTGGAATGCCCTTGATGGAAAAATTGAATTGGCCCTCTCTCTTTTGTAATGAATTGATTGTTGGTGAAGATGGCGCAATCACCGGTTATAAAATGCGAGTGGAAAAATCAAAATTTTCAACAGTTCGTGCTCTTCAATCGATTGGCTTCGAAACAATTGCAGCAGGAGATAGCCATAATGATTTGGGGATGATTCAAGCCAGCAAGGCGGGCTTTTTATTCCGCAGCACCGATGCAATTAAGGCAGAACATCCTGAATTGCAGGCCTTTGAAGAATTTGATGATTTATTGGCAGCAATCAAAGCTGCCCTCTAAAAGGAAGTGTTTATATGAAATCTGAATTTGAATTAAGCTTACTGAATGATTTTTATGAATTCACAATGGGCAATGGCTACTATAATGAAGGAAAAGGCGAACAAATCGTGTACTTTGATGTTTTCTTCCGCCGGATTCCGGATGGTGGTGGCTATGCAATTTGTTGCGGGTTGGATCAGGTGATCGATTATATTTCCAATCTTTCCTATTCCGAAGAAAATATAGAATTCTTGCGTGAAAAAGGCTTGTTTTCCGAGGGATTTTTAGATTATTTACGTAATTTTAAATTCAGTTGTGACGTGTATGCGGTTCCGGAAGGAACGCCGGTGTTCCCCGGAGAACCGATTCTGGTTGTTCGTGGGCCTGCTATTCAGGCGCAACTTTTGGAAACAATGGTTTTGTTGACATTGAACCATCAAAGTTTGATTGCAACAAAAGCATCCAGAATCGTCCGTGCGGCAGATGGGCGTGCAGTTAGCGAGTTTGGTGCTCGCCGTGCTCACGGAACAGCGGCCTCGGTGATGGGGGCACGTGCTGCCTATATTGCCGGTTGTGTGGGAACATCAAATACCTTGTGTGATAAGTTGTATGGGGTGCCTTCCAACGGAACGATGGCTCATAGTTGGGTGCAAAGTTTTCCCAGTGAATATGAGGCTTTTGAAGCGTATGCCAGAAATTACCCGAAATCGTGCGTCCTGCTGATCGATACGTTTAATGTGTTGAAATCCGGGTTGCCTAATGCAATTCGTTGTTTTGATGAAGTGCTGAAGCCTATGGGGTGTCGTCCGGTTGCTGTTCGGATCGATTCCGGGGATATCACCTATTTATCCAAAAAGATTCGTTCTATTTTGGATGCAGCTGGGTATTCGGATTGTAAAATTATGGTTTCGAATTCCTTGGATGAATATATTATTCGTGATTGCATTATTCAAGGGGCTAAAATCGATTCTTTCGGCGTGGGTGAACGTTTAATTACTTCCCGTAGTGAATCGGTTTTCGGCGGGGTTTATAAGTTGGTTGCTGTTGAAAATGAAGATGGCTCTATAACACCCAAAATTAAAGTTTCGGAAAATATTGAAAAAATCACAACACCTTGTTTCAAACAGGTATATCGCTTCTTCTCCAATGAAACGGGGAAGGCGATTGCGGATCTTCTGACACTTCATAATGAAAAAATTGATGAAGGACAGCCGTATACACTTTTTGATCCGGTTCATACCTGGAAAATAAAGACGGTTACAGACTATAAAGCGGTTCCACTACTCCAAGAGATTTTCAAAGAAGGCAAATTGGTTTATAAAAAACCAACTACTTCTGAAATTCGCTCCTATAGTTTAGAACAAGTGGATTTGCTTTGGGATGAAGTGAAGCGCTTTGAAAATCCTCATCGTTACTACGTGGACTACTCTCAGGCCCTTTGGGATATCAAAAATGACCTTTTAAAGAAGAATAATTGATTCGTTAAAATCACTAAAAAAGACACCTGTAAATTTTTATGGGTGTCTTTTTTAGTATAATTGCACAAACAATTATGTAAACTTCATAAAAAACGGCCCCTGATTTACAAAAAAATGATGATTTTTTCGCAAAAAATTAAAAAATTTATTGAAATTATATATATAATGTGCTATAATCTTGACGATAGCGTGGAGTAACATACGATAAATGTGTTTGTGTAAATTGAACACTTAGCGTGTTTTTGATTTCACAAAGCGATTGTATGCTGCAAATCGCCGATCAAATTTATTGGAGGTAGCTTATGAAAGACATGAAAGCAAATTCTGTTCTAAAGTCTTTTCTTGCCGTCATAATGGTACTGGTTATGGCGCTCTCTATGGCTTCATTTGCCTTTGCAGATGAAGAAGCAGAGGACACAGAAGAGGCTACAGATTCGGCAACTGTTGAAACAGAATCTGAAAAAGAAGAGGAACCGGAGGATGAAGGTCCTTCTGCTCCTGTTGAAACCGTCACACCGGAAGGGTTAGAAGAAAGTGAAACCACTGTTTCCCTGATCGGCTTTTATCGTGGCGGTCGTTATGTAGACTACTATAACGAGCACGCAGCTGATGATGTCGCCGCCCCCGAAATCTTGGTGGATGGCACTGCGATCACTTCGGCCACTGCTCCTTATGAAGCAGCAGCTACATATGAAAACCACAACAATGTTCTGGTGATGAAAGACATCGGTGAACTGACCTATACCATCGATGTTAAGCAAACCGGGATGTATGCATTGCAATTGGTTTATTTCCCGCTTCTTGGGGATGGAAACGGCAAAGACTATGAATTATCCATCGCAGTGGATGGCAAGTTGCCTCATAATGACGCTGCCCGTTTTGGTCTTAAGCGGAACTGGACAGATGAAGATGAAGAAATCAAATTGGATAGCATTGGCAATCAGCTTTATTCCAAGCAGATTGAAAGTGCAAGATGGCTGACGAAAGATATTCGTGATCCGGACGGTGTATTTGATGATTCCGTTAAGTTTTATTTGACTGCCGGTCAGCACACCATCACTTTGAATTTTGCAACCGGCATTTTGGCTCTGGATTCTCTTCGTTTTTACAACGACGGCGATATGATCTCTTATGAAGATTATATCAATGCCAACGATGCTAACGGTGCTGTTGATGCAGAACAAGAATTTACTTTGGAAACGGAAGATTATGTTGATAAGAGCGAGTCTTTGATTCAGCCTGCCTACGACCGTAGCGATCCGAAGGTTTCACCTTATAGCATCAGCAAAACTCGCTTGAATGTTTTGGGTGGTGAAAACTGGAATGGTAACGGCCAGACTGTCAATTGGAAACTTAATGTTCCCGAAGACGGTTACTACACCATCGGTGTTCGTTATCGTCAGTCTTATGTTGAAGATTCTGTTTCCTACAGAAGAATCTATATTGACGGTAAGGTTCCTTTTGCGGAAGCCGAACAGATTGGATTCCCGTATGGAATCGGTTATCAATATAAGAAACTGGGCGGCGTTGACGAAGAAGGAAATGCCTTTAACTATAAGTTCTATCTGACTGCCGGTGAACATGAGTTCTCTTTGGAAGGCATCATCGGTCCTATGGCTGGAGTAAGCCGTGAAACCGAAGACGTTGTGTATCAGTTGAACTATATCTACCGTAAGATTATTATGGTTACCGGTACGACCCCGGATACTTACCGTGACTATGAACTGCAGAAAAAGATTTCCGGCCTTCTGGATATGTTCTCCGAAGTTTATGACGATATGGTATCCATCGAAGAGCAGGTAATCGAATTAAATGGTACTTTGGGCGCAGCCACGATTCTGACTACGATGAAGAAACAACTTTCCGACTTTATCAAAGCACCCTATACCATTCCCGATCGTCTTTCTACCTTTAAAGATAATATCAGTACACTTAGCACCTGGATGCTCGGGTTGCGTAGTCAGCCCTTGCAGATCGATAAAATGATCTTTACCGGCGAAGGCATCAAAGGCACCAGACAAACTGCTAACGTTTGGGAAAAATTCTCCCATGAGTGCCGTGCATTCTGGTCCTCTTTTGTTGATGACTATACTTCCGTTGGTGCAGATAGTAAGTCCGGCCGTTCCTTGACAGTTTGGGTTGGTACCGGTCGTGACCAGGCAATGGTACTTAAAACACTTTGCGATAACTATTTCACTCCGGAAACGGATATCTCTGTCAATGTTGGCTTAGTTCCGCTGGGAATTTTGTCTAAGGCAATTGTTGCTGGCCGTGGCCCTGATATCGCATTGCACGTAAGCCGTTCTGAACCGATGAACTTGGGTGTTCGTAATGCGGTTTATGATATCAGCCAGTTCGCAGATTACGAAGAAATCGTAACCAGCCGGTTCTCTACTTACGCAATGACTCCCTATACTTTGAATACTACGGATAGTGATGGTACTCAAATTAAGAAAGTGTTCGGTTTGCCTGAAACTCAGAACTTTGATTTGATGTTCTATCGCACTGATATCTTTGCTGAGTTAGGCATTAAGGTCCCGAATACTTGGGATGAATTTGATAATATTCTTCCTTTCATTCAAGCGAACAATATGACCGTTGGTATCGATGGCGCAACCGGTTTCTATAAACTGTTGATGCAAAAAGGTTATAATCCTTATACGGATGACGGCTCTGCAACCAACTTGACCGAACAGTATTCTATCGATGCTTTTGAAAAATGGACGCGCTACTTCCTGCAATATGATCTGCCGGTTGACTATAGTTGGTACAGCCGTTTTAGAAGTGGTGAAATGCCTCTCGTAATCGTAGGTTATGGTAACATTACCTATCTGCAAGAATCTGCCCCTGAATTGGATGGCCTTTGGAACGTTGCTCCGATTCCCGGCACTCTGGATGAAAAAACCGGTGTGATCAACCGTACCGAAGAGTCTGCTGGTATGAGCGGTTGTATGATCGTTTCCAGAACGATTGATAAAGCTAAGAATCCTGAGCAACAGCTTCAGGATGCATGGACCTTTATGAAGTGGTGGACCTCCGATGAGATTGCCGCAGATTATGGTAACCGTGTTGAAATGGCAATCGGTTCTGTTGCAAGATATACTACTGCAAACACCAATGCGTTTGATAAGATTAAGTGGTCTGTTACCGAGGCTGCCGTTATTCAAGAACAGCGTAGCTGGGTTCGCGAAACTCCCGAGTTGGTTGGTGGTTACTATGTTGGCCGTAACTTGACCAACGCTTTCCGTAGCGTTACCAACAACCATGCAAATCCCCGCGAAAAGATGTTCTATTATAATCAACAAATTAATGAAGAGATTTGGCGGAAACGTTCCGAGTATAATCTCTCTGTACCGGAGGAGGCGAGAAAATAATGGCAGCTGCTAAACAAAGAGAAATTGAATTACTAAAAAAGAAGAATTTAACTTTCTCCGAGCGGATGGCCTTCACTTGGAAACAGATTCGTGAAAATAAAATCAACTATTTCCTAATGTTGCCGTTTCTGGTTTTCTTCTTCTTGTTTACTGTTTTACCTATTGGTGCTTCTGTTGTTTTATCCTTCACAAGATACGATATCTTGAACACCCCCATTTTTATAGGTTGGGATAACTACCTCAGAATGTTCTTGGAAGACAGCGTATTTATGATCGCTTTGAAAAATACGTTGGAGTTTGCAATCATTACCGGCCCTGTAAGTTATTTGCTTTGCTTTATCTTTGCATGGTTCATCAATGATCTGCCTCCTTTGGGAAGAGCGTTCTTCACCGTTGTTTTCTATGCTCCGACTTTGGCAAATATCTACTTTATCTTCCAATATATATTTAGTGCAGATATGTATGGTCTTCTGAACTCCGTTTTGATGAACGTTGGTTTTATCAGCGAACCCATTGCTTGGTTGACTAATACACAGTATATGTTGGATATTGTAATCTTCGTTCAGTTGTGGTGTTCTTTGGGTACCGGCTTCCTTTCTTTTGTTGCCGGTCTTCAGAACCTGGATCCCTCCCTTGCGGAAGCCGGTGCAATCGACGGTGTGCGCAACAGAGTGCAGGAACTCTTCTATATTACGCTTCCTCAGATGGGCGGTATGTTGATGTTCGGTGCCGTTATGCAGATTTCCTCCGCTTTCGCAGTTGGCGGTATCTCTACGGCATTGTTGGGCTTCCCGTCTGTTGACTATGCCGGCCATACTCTGGTTCTGCATATTGCCGACTTTGGTAACACCCGTTTTGAACTTGGTTATGCTTCTGCTATTGCAGTTATCCTGTTTGCAATGATGGTATTGACCAAGGTTGTTGTTAATAAACTGCTTGCGCGGTTTTCACATGATTAAAGAAAGGAGAGTGCGTATAATATGTCTACAAAACTTAGAAGAACAAAAGCTTCTGTTGTTGGCGATATTTCGACCTATTTGCTGCTTGCGATTTATGCAAGTATCATGGCACTTCCTTTGATCTATGCGATTGTGCAGTCAGTTAAGCCTTACAACGAACTATTTATTTTCCCGCCCCGGTTCTTTACTAAGAACCCCACCGCTATGAACTTCAAGAAGTTATTTGACTTAACTTCGACTTCTTGGGTGCCGTTCTCCAGATACGTATTCAATTCTGTTTTGAATACGATCGTTGGTACGGTTATTCATATCGTATCTGCCGCCATGGCCGCTTATCCTTTGGCTAAGAACAAATTCCCTGGAAAGAAACTGATCTTCAACCTAGTTGTTTGGTCTTTGCTGTTTACCGGCGGTGTTACTGAAATCCCGGTATATTTGGTAATGTCTTACTTGGGAATTATCGATACATACTTTGCTTTCTGGTTGCCTGAAATCAGTGCAACGATGGGTATCTTCCTATTAAAACAAAGTATGGCAGAAGTTCCGAATGCTATGGTTGAAGCCGCTCGAATTGACGGCGCAAATGAGTGGAAGATCCTCTGGGGGGTTGTGATGCCATCTGTTAAGCCCGCTTGGTTGACACTGGCGATCTTCTCCTTCCAGCGGAACTGGAATGCAACTTCTTCTTCCTATATTTATACTGAGACTTTAAAAACCTTGCCCACCGCTTTGAGCCAGATCACTGCCACCGGCAGTGTGGCCCGTGCCGGTGAAGCATATGCTGCTTCGGTAATTATGATGATCCCGCCGATTATCTTCTTTATCTTTGCTCAGAGCAGTACGGTTAAGACGATGGCTCATGCTGGTATTAAGGGTTAAGGGGGTGCGTGAAATGAAACAAAAAATATGCAAAATCAGTGCAGTATTGATTACTGTTACGATCCTGGCAACAATGTTCGTTTTGCCTTCCTCTGCTTATGTTGCTTTTAACAGTTATAACTTTAACTATTATGGCGAAGCAGAAGCGACTCCCTCCGGTTATTCCCCAGTCGATGTTCTTTATGGTAGAGATCTTGGAGTAGGGGAATTGTCCAATGCTACCGATATCTATGTTAGTCCTCAAGAGGAAGTTTATATTTTGGATCTCCACGGTAGTGCGAATGAAGCCCGTATCCATATCTTTGATAAGAATTTCAAACTCATTAAAACTTTAACAACTCTATCTGCAAACGGAAAAGATTATACTATGCGCTTGCCCGAGAGTTTGGTTGTTGATAAATACGGCTATATCTATGTTTGCGATACCGGCAATGGCCAGGTGTTGAAACTAGATAAAGATAAGAGCGGTAAGATTGTTCAAACAATCGGGGCTCCGAAATCCGATCTTTTTACCGGCAAGTTTAAGCCCTCTAAAGTGGCCATTGCCAAAAATATGTCCCTCTATGTAATTGGTACCGGTACTTTGGATGGTATTATGGAGTTTAACGAAAATGGTGTGTTCCAACGCTATTTCGGTGCTCCTGATGTGCAGATGACATTGAGCGATATGGTAAACTTGGCATGGAGAAAGTTTTACCGTGCAATCCTTGGTAATGATGCAGACGTTATTTTCGTTACATATGTTCCTACTGAGTTTGAGAACATTGTTGTAGATCAATACGGTTTTGCTTATGCAGTTGTCGCTTCTTCCGGTGAATCAAATACCAACCAGTTGGTGAAGATGAACTTCCAGGGAACCAATATCTTAGATCCTACTGCTAAGAGTACACAAAAGATCAGTACAACCTTATCTGAAACTTATGGCGACTTGGTAAGACGTTCTTCCAGTGGTTACGGCAATATCTTCACAGACGTTGCTGTTGTTGATGATGGTTTTATTACAATGCTGGACTCCAATCTTTGTAAGATTTTTGAGTATGATGCTGAAGGTAATATGACTTTTGTTTATGGCGGTAAAGGAAACCAAGACGGTTTGTTTAGTTCACCGGTTGCCATTGCAAAACTCGGAACTAAAACATTGGTATTGGATGGTTACTACGGTTCTGTAACTGTGTTTGATTTAACTGATTACGGTAAGACGCTTCACGAAGGTATTGTTCTTTATAATGCCGGTCTTTATGCGGAAGCAGAAGAATATTGGGTTGAAATTTTAAAGAATAATGCGAACTGCGATTTGGCACATATCGGTATTGGTAAAGTTTATTATCAACATAGTAAATATGCCGAGGCCTTGAAACATTTTAAAATCGCAAATGATAGAATGAACTATCAAGATTCCTTCTCCTTATATAGAGAAGAAGTAATCGGTGAATACTTTAACTTGATTATGACTTCAATTCTTGTTCTTGTAATCTTGTTTATCGTATGGCGTTTCTTTGGTAAGTCAATTGTAAAAGCAATTAAGAATAAAAAGCAGGGAGGTGGTAATGATGACATTGCAGAAAGTATGGAATAATGTATTTGCGTTTTTTAAGTTTCTTTATTCTCATTTAATTGCCGGCAAAAAGAATCCGTTTTTGATTCTTACACATCCGGTTGAAACCATTGAAGATCTGAAACACAAAAAGAACGGCTCTGTGTTTTATGCAACGTTGTTGTTGGTTGCGTACTCCGTTTCCGCTATTATTAAAGAAGTGGGGACCGGCTTTATCTACTCCACCTTGCGGATTAAAGATTTCAATATCTTAATCACCTTGTGCACATCCGGTGTGTTGGTTCTGCTATTTGTAGTTGCCAACTGGGCATTGTGTACGTTGTTGAACGGCGAAGGACGGATGGTGGATATCTATGTTTTGGCTTGTTATAGTTTGATCCCATTGATTGCTTTTAATCTTTTCAGCACTTTGATGTCTCGTGTGTTGGTTACCGACGAATATGTGTTCGTTAATATTCTGGGAACTTGTATGAGTATCTGGTTTGTTGTGTTGATTTTCTACGGCGCAATGGTGCTTCATAACTATACCTTTATGGGGACATTAGGTAATCTGCTTCTCTCTTTAGTAGCAATGGCAGTAATTTTCTTCCTGATCTTCCTGTTCGTTGTTTTGGTTCAACAATTATATGTTTTCTTGATTACCATCTACACTGAGTGTAGAATGCGTATACTGGCATAAGAAAGGAGAGGGTGATTTATTATGAAAAAAATTATTTCGTTCATTTTAACTTTAACCTTGATCCTTTCTTGCGTAACGATGTTTGCTGTGAGCGCTTCTGCTGCTCCTGCAACTCTCCCCGGTGCCGAGAATTATTCCTTGGTTAATGAGAATAAAAACCTTGCTTTGTATATCGATTTTAATACTGGCGATTTCGGTGTAATGAATGTTAAGACTGGAACAGTATGGTATTCTAATCCTCTTGATTGGGAATCTGATCCTTTGGCTCAAGGTGATGCTTATGACGAACTGGATGCTAAAATTCAGATCAAATACATCACCAGCGGATTTAGTTCATTATATATGAATTCCGATAAAGCCGCTGTGATTACAGAACGTCAGGGTAATGATTATATTTTGACCTTCTATTTCAAAGAATCCAGCACAAACTTCACGATTCCTATCCGTCTTTCTTTGAAAGAAGATTATCTGCATGTTGAATTGATGATCGATAAAATCAAAGAGTTGGGGGATAGCCGTCTGTTATATGTAAAGATGTTTCCCTTCTTTGGTGCCGGTGGTGTTAAAGATACCGGATATGCCTTTATCCCGGATGGAACAGGTTCTTTGATGGAATTCAACGCTGGCGTTCAGAATTCCTTTGAGTTCGGTGCAAATTCCGAAACTTCCTTCTTTGCTCCGAACCCCACCGAAGTGGCATTCCAGAATTATTATTCCAATAATAATGAACCTTTGAGATTGCCGGTATACGGGATTGTTAAAAACGGCGAAGCTTATATGAATCTGATTGAAAGCGGCGCTGCTATCAGCGAAACCCGTAGTTATATTAGTGGATATAAGAATAGTTATAACATTATCTATTCAACCGTTAATGTTCGGGATACTCAGAGTAGAAGAAGTTCTACCGGTACCAGCGGTAGCGGTGTTTACTATAGTGATGAACTTCCCGAAAACTATATTTCCCGCATCTATTTATTTGAAGGTGAAAAAGCCTCCTATATCGGAATGGCCGAGAGATATCGCAAATATTTGATCGATGAAATGGGAATGCAACCGGTTAAGGATGCTGTTTCTAATACGCTTTGCATTGGTTTATATGGTTCTGTTAAAAAGTCTATGCACTTCCTTGGGATTCCTTACACAGGTTCTGAGGCGCTGACCACTTATGATGAGGCATCTGAATTGCTAGATCGCTTAACGGAAAGTTCCATTGATAAGGCGTATGTGAATTACATCGGTGGTTTAGGTGGCGGTCTTGAAACCACGATTGATACCGAATTTTCAATTAATAAAAAATTGGGTAATAAGAAAGATTTAAAGGAATTGGTTGCTGATGCGGCTGAAAAGGGTATATTGCTGAGTTTTGATGCTGATCTGCAGTCGTTCTATAATGGAACTTCTGATGTTAAAAAGTTCAAAAATACTGCTTATGGTCTTGATTCCGCACCTGTAACAATCTTCTCCAGCAGAATTTCTGCTGCCAGCGCTTTAGATAAAAATAGCTTCTCTAATCAGTTGATTAACCCGAATTATATGCTCGGTTATGCTGAGGCATTTATGGAAAGCGCAAGTGAGCGTGAACTGAAGAGTTTCTCCTTCAATTCCATTGGGTCTACGTTATATTGTGCATATAATTTGAGGGATGAGGCTACTCGCGATGAAGCCGAAAAGATTATGTCTTCGATTTATAAGACAGCGAGCGAAAAAGTAGGAAATGATGGCATTGTTAGCACGATGGGTGGTAATGGTTATGCTGCTCCTTATGTTGATAACATTGTGGACGCTCCTGTTTATGGAAGCCATAGTAATATTTCCCGCCAGGAAGTGCCTTTTTATCAAATTGTTTTCCGTGGTTATACCAATATGGCCAGTATGCCGGTGAACTTGGATTCTGAGGAAGATACTCTGATCCTAAAATTAGCGGAAACCGGTATGAGTTTATATTACTTATTAATGGATGCCGATTCCAGTGCTTTCCATAACACCAGTTTCACTTCTTCTTATGCTTGCGCATT
>JAZNEH010000034.1:0-10012 GCA_045588515.1 Eubacteriales bacterium | reverse complement strand
TCGCCTTCCGGCTTACTCGGTGCCGTATACTCGCAGCGGTCACTCCGTGTTTTTCTGCATATCGAATTACCCGTTGACGAAACCGTGCCTTTGATGCTATACTTATCACGAAAAACAACTCCTTTGTTTATGTGTTTTGTGGGCTTACTTAACATCATATCACATTTGAGTTGTCTTTCTCTTTTTATTTGTTACCTATCAATTGTACCATAACAGACAAAATGTTCGGCCGTTTTATTATATACTTGATATCTTATTAATTTTATGTTAAGATATTTTATCAAAGAGGTGTAATAATATGTCTAAAGAAAAAGCAAAATATACAAGTATCGGCGGCAGTGCGCTGATTGAAGGCGTTATGATGAAAAGTGCCGAAAAATTGGCAATCGCCGTTCGCCGGGCAGATGGCTCCATCCAATTGAAGGTGGAGGCCTTAAAAAATGAGCCCAAATGGTATAATAAGGTTCCAATTATACGGGGAGTTATCAATTTTATCCAATCTATGATGCTCAGTTACCGTTGTTTAATGTATTCAGCGGATGCCTCTCTGGAGGGGATCGAAGAGCCGGAAGAGCCTTCCAAACTGGATCAATTTGCCGAAAAACTGATGGGCAAAACCGGGATGGCCATTCTAGGCACCCTTTCTATGGTGTTGGGGGTTTGCCTTTCCCTCTTTCTTTTCATCTATCTGCCGGCGCTGTTCACCGGCTGGGTGATGCCCGGTGCGCCGGGGCCCCTGAAAGCGGTGGTGGAAGGAGTTTTAAAGATCCTGATCTTTTTGGGATATCTGATGTTGGTTTCTCTGATGCCGGATATGCGCCGCACCTTCCAATATCATGGCGGCGAGCATAAATCCATCTTCTGCTTTGAGGCCAAAGAGGAACTTACCGTTGAAAACGCCGCCAAATGCAAGCGGTTGCATCCCCGGTGCGGAACCTCCTTTATGTTCTTTACCTTGGCGATTAGCATTATTGTTGCGATGTTTATTCCCTGGGGCAATCGCTTGGTTCGCACTTTGATTAAACTTTGCTTTGTGCCCTTGGTGATGGGGATCGCCTATGAATTCATCCGCTATGCAGGGAAACACGATAACCTCTTAACTCGGATCATCTCTGCCCCGGGCAAGTGGTTCCAATTGATTACCACCCAGGAGCCGGACAAAAAGCAACTGGCGGTAGCCTTGGTAGCGCTGAAGGGCGTGTTGCAGGAATATCCCTTGAACAAGGAACTCATTGTGGACGAAGAGGGCCACTATCTGAACGATAAGGAAGAAAAAACAGAAGAATGAAAGCAAAATTAAAAGACCTGCTCCGCCAGGGCGAGATCGTTTTGAAGGAGCGGGAGATCGAAGATTATAAAAACGACGCCTATTGCCTGTTGAATAAGCAGTTCGGCGTAAACCGGGCCCAGATCCTTCTGGCCGGAGAACAGGAACTGGAAGACGAGAAAGTTTTGGCCTATTGGCAGGATATCCGGGCCCGGGGCGATCGCAAGCCCCTGCAATATCTTTTAGGCAGTTGGGAATTTATGGGCCTGCCTTTTATGGTGAACCCCAATGTGTTAATCCCCCGGGCGGAAACCGAAGCGTTGGTGGAATATGTGCTGGAGCACTATAAAGATCAGCCCATCCGGGTATTGGATCTCTGCACCGGCAGCGGTTGCATCGGCATCGCTATAAAAAAACTGCTGCCCCAAGCGGAAGTCTGGATGGTGGATATCAGCGAACTGGCGCTGGATGTGGCCCGCAAAAATGCGGAGCATTTGGGGGCCGATGTGAAGATCGAAAAATGGGATATTCTGCAAGGGGTTCCCTTCTTTATGGAAAAAGAACGGTTCGATCTGATCTTAAGCAATCCGCCCTATATTAAAACCAAGGATCTGCCCACACTGCAGCCGGAAGTGCAGGAAGAGCCGGAACTGGCGCTGGACGGTGGTTGCGACGGCCTGCTCTATTACCGCACCATTGGCCGGGATTGGACAAGCCTTTTGAAAGAACAAGGCGTTTTAATGATCGAAGCCGGCGAAGATACCGCCGGCCCGGTGGCAGAACTTTTCCGGGCGGAATTGGGCAACGCCAGCCTATTGAAAGATCTTTCCGGGCTGGATCGCTATGTTTTGGCCCGAAAAGACCGTTAACGGTTTGCAAAATCTTAAAGACAGAACAGGAGAAACCCTATGAAAATTCGTCATTTGGTCTGGAGCGTTCTGGCGCTGATCCTGATATTAACCCTCGTTCTGCCGGCCATATTTTATCGGCAGGATCAGGAATTTTCATTTCGTTATTATGTGGCCTCTGTGAACGTTTCTCAATTCGCCGATCAACTGGATCCGGCGGATCTTCCGCAACTTTTAACCGATTCCCGGGCGGCCGGAGCTACCGTGGCGGTGATCGAAGAGCGAAACGGCCAATATAACGAGGCCCATTTACAGATGGCGGCGAATGCCGGCCTGGGCATCGCCTTGGCGCCGGATATTTATGCCGCCGCAGAAGGGCAATTGGCGCAATTAGTGCCCCAATATAACGTTCAATATCTGATGCCCCGTATGGAGTCAACCGCCAACGGCACAGCCTCTTATGAAAAAAGCCTTGCTATTGGCGAAATCATCAAGACCCATAGATTGACCTTGGTTCTCACCGAAAGGGCCGATCAAAAGGCCAACGAGGAACCGGCCGGCTATGAAAACTACCGTTCCGCCGCCGAAGGCCGGATCTTGCGCTGCTTCCGCAACAGAAGCCATTCCCCTTCTGAAAACGGCACATATCCCTTTGTTTATTATCAGTTTCTGAACTCTGCTTTGGATCGGAACACCCGCTTTTTGATGGCCGTTCCCTTAGAAGACGAAGCCTTCACCGCCCAAAAAAACGCAGAGCGTTGCTTGGATTCTATGGAACTTTTCTGCAGAAAGATGGAGAAAATCGGTTATCTGCCCGGCCCCGGCTATGGCCTAACCGCCTATCCCCCCCGGCGCACGGCCCCCTATCTTGCGGCGGCAGCCCTGATGGTGCTGATGTTAGCCAATATGATCGATCTGGCCTCTTCCAAAGATTTTCGCTGGCTTTTGCCCGCCAGTATCCCGGCGGCGGCCGCCGCTATGGCGCTCACACACTTCCTGCCGGAGCCTCTATTGCATCTTTATCCAGCCCTCTTTGCGGCCTTAAGCCCCTGTTTCTGTATGACCGTTGCATTCCGCTATTTAAAACATAACTGCAAGCAATTCACGCTGATGCAATTATTGCTTTCGGTTGGCCTCTTTTCCATCTCGATGCTGACGCTGGCCGGCAGTTGCATTGCGGCTATGATGAACGGCTGGGATTATTGGATCGGCGAGCATACCCTGCCGGGAATGAATCTCACCTTGTTATTGCCGCTTCTCTTCACCTTCTTGATGTTGCTTTGGGCCGAACACAGATGGCTTACGCCTTCCCGCATAGCGCCCACGATGCACTATCTCCGCCGCCGGCTTCGCTGGTATCACGGCGTGATCATTCTATTGATTTTTGCGGTGATCGGCCTTTATCTCTGGCGGAACCGCAATGTGGAGATATCCTTCCTTGAAACCCAATGGCGCAACAGGCTCACAGAACTCCTGTTGGCCCGCCCCCGAGCCAAGGAATACCTCTTCGGCTGGCCCTGCTTTATCCTTTGGATCTATGAAATGCACCGCCGGGGCAGTACCCGCTTTTTCCAATGGATCTTCGCCTTGGGAACTTCTGTTCTGTTTGCCTCTTCGGTGAACACCTTCTGCAACGGATTCACACCGGTGGAAACGATGTATTACCGGGTTGTTTATGGTTTAACATCAGGCATTTTGATTGGCGGAACGCTCCTTCTGCTTTATGCTTTGTTCCGCAAACTCACCGAAAAACATCGGGAAGTTTCCCGCTAACGAACCCCCCCCCCGCCCGGGAGGCCGGGGCGGTGCGCCTTTTATATATTAGGAAGGAAAATTTGTAAATTTTTTAATTGCCGGGATTTTCCTATTGACATTTCCTTCGTTTTGCATTATCATATAACAGCGTTGTAACTATTTTGTAACCATTTTGAAGGAGGTGTGAAAGATATGCAGATCGCCAAAAACACATTGATCGTTGTTTTATCGGTTATTTGGGCCATCGGCAGGTTTATTTATAAAACCGGCTGGATCATTGAAAGTTGCGTTCTTTGGCTCTATCGGCATACCCTTCATCCTCTGGTTCGCTTTTTGGCAAAGTGTACGCCCCGGAACGTGTTCCAGTTCATTTGCGGCGTGGGCGAACGGGTGATTTCCGTTGCTTTATGGATCTATGCCCACACACTACGCTTAGCCGTTTGGGCCGCCCATAGCATTGTTGCTGATTTTTGCTATTGGGCGCCGGTGATCTGCGTCATTATGCTCGTTTCCGTTGGGCTATTCTTCCGAAGCCATACCATCGCCTTGGAAGTGAGCATCCGAGATAAAGTGATCTCCTATGTAACCAACGAAGGCCAATTCAATAAGATGGTAACGCAGGTAGAAAATAATCTGGCGGAAACGCTGGGCGAAAACTATTGTATGTATACCGCCCCCAACTATCGGTTCGTTCTGGTGAAGAAAAACCGAATGGCGGATGAAGAAAGCCTTTATGTTCAGGTTTATCGGGCGGTTACCGAAGAGATCGGCAACCACTACGGCCTTTATGTGGACGGCAAACTGATGGCCGCCGCAGAAAAGAAAAGCACCATTGAGGATATTTTAAAAGAACTAAAGGCTCCCTATGAAACCGGCGCTGTGGACGAGCGGGTGGAGTTTGTGAGCAATGTGGAGATCCGAACCGGGCTTTTTGCCCCCGATTCTATGAAAAGCAGCGAGGAACTGCGTTCCCTGTTTGAAGGCTCCACCGATCCCCAGTATTATATTATTGAAGAAGACGATTACCTAACGGATATCGTGAAGAAGACCGGCGTTTCCAAACAGATGCTTTATTATCTGAACCCGGAACTGGACGAACGGCGTTTAATCCCCGGCCGGAAACTTTTAATCAGTCAGCCGGATATTTATCTGGGCGTGAAGGTGGTGCGCACCATCTCCTATGAAGAAGAGATCGATTATACCACCACCCGTTTTAAAGACGATAGCCTTTATCTGAATCAGACCAAGGTGAAAAAAGCCGGCCAAAAAGGGAGTAAAACCGTTACAGCGGAAGTAACTTATATCGACGGCCAAAAGGCCAATACGAAAATTCTTTCTTCCATCGTCACGAAAGAACCCGTTACCCGGGAACTTTACGTGGGCACTAAACCCTATCCCACTTCCTATTCCTCTCTGGCAGGAACCGGCGCCTTTATCCGGCCCATCAGCGGCGGCTATACTTCCTGCGCCTATGGTGGTTATCGGGGGCACGTGGGCGTGGATCTTACTATGAGCGGCGCCTATGGCAAACCGGTTTACGCCTCTGCCGGCGGAACGGTGATCTTTTCCGGCTGGAGCGGCGGCTACGGCAAATGTGTCAAGATCCAACATAGCAATGGCTATACCACCTATTACGCCCATATGAGTGCGAATTTGGTTTCTGTGGGCGAAACGGTCACCCAAGGCCAGCAGATCGGCCGAATCGGCTCAACCGGGAACAGTAGCGGCCCCCATCTGCACTTTGAACTGCGGATCAACGGTTCGCCAGTCAACCCTATGCGCTATATTTAACCCCCTTGTGTTAAAAGTAGCAGCGCCCCGAGAAATGATTTCTCGGGGCGCTATTTTCATCGCTCAATTTCCAAAATGCTGACACCGGCGGGGGCCAGTTTGGTCTGGAACTTTTGCGTTTCGGGGATCTGGTTATTATAATCAAAGGTCAGGTGGTGGTTGGCGCTCTGCAGGAACCGCACCGGCAACACCGGGTAAAAGCCCGCCCGGTTCACGCTCTTCACGTTTTCGGGATAGGAAACGAAGGCGTAGTCGTAGACGGTGTCCTTGGGGTTATAGATATACAGCCGATCCTTGCCGTTCTTCAATTTCAAAGCCAGCATAGGCCGATCACATTCCACCGGGAAAATGGCATAGCGGGCGGCCTTCAAAAGGGTCACGCAGTTAGCGATAAAGCCTTCGGAAAGACTGCGGAAAGGCAGTTCCTCTTCCAAGGAGTTGATATCCCGGTCCGGCTCTTCCCCACGGCTGACCCCGGTGCCGAAGCACTCCGGCAGATCGGCGGCAGGCCTGCAGCTCCCGATGGTCGGTCAGCCATTCGTGGTGGTGGGTATTATTGAGGTAAGAACCCATAATCCCGGCGTAAAAATCCACGCCCTTTTTCTTCAGTTCCGCAACCAACGCACGGAGATCGTGATTGCTCCAGGGCTAACACTCCCGCTCCTTATTAAAGGGGATGCCGTAATAGGCGCAGTTATCCGGGAACAGTACATATTCCTCCTCCATTCCCCGGTGAAGATGGAAGAAATCACTATGAAACAACAGGGCGCAGACGCTCTCCGGCGTGAAGCCGGTCTGATCCAGAAATCGGGCGGCACCCCGGTCGGAGTCGTCCCGGTTAAAGCCCAGCATCTGCATCCAGATATTGATGCTTTTTTTCGACATTTCAGTCACCCCCCCTTTTGCCCCTATTATAAGTAAAAACCTGGATTTTTGTAACCCTTTTTATTGACTTTTTTTTCCCCTTTTGTTATAATTAAATCAACAAGTTTCCGGAGGTATTCCTATGTATAAAATCGCCATAGTCAACTCCCACCCCGCCATAATGTTTGCAGGGCAGGAATTAAAAAAATATCTGCGAATGATGATGCCCCGTTGCGGCGGCATTGATCCAAATTTCGATCCCCAAGCCAAGGAAGGCTTTCGGCTGGGGCTGATGGCAGATTTTAATCTGCCCACCACCGCCTCGGTTTCCGAATTAGACGACGAGATCTATATCGCCGCCGATGCCCAAGGCGGTATTTTGGCTGGTAGTAACCCCCGGGCAGTCCTACTGGCAGTATACCGCTATCTGAAAAAGCAGGGTTGCAACTGGCTCTTCCCCGGCCCCGACGGGGAGCGGATCCCCATAATCGACGAACTGAAGCCGGTGGAATACAGCCATCTGGCCACCTTCCGTTATCGGGGCCAATGCAACGAGGGCGCCGAAAGCCAGCCCCAGATGATGAACGCCATTGATTTCACCCCCAAGGTAGGACTGAATACCTTTATGATCGAAGGGGATTCCCCCCAGGGCTACTATAAGCATTTCTACAGCCACCAATATTCCTCTTTAGAGGACGAGCACGCCCCCTCCTTCAATACCGCCCTGCAATGGAAGCGAGCCTGTGAGGCCGAGATCGAGCGGCGGGATATGCGGTTCCACGATTTCGGCCACGGCTGGACTGCCTGGCCCTTCGGGTTCCGGAATTGCCGCCACCTTTCCGAAGAGGAACGGCTGGAGGAGTACAAAAAGGAAAAATATCAAAAGCACGCCACCCTGATCTACGGGCGGCGGGGTCTGTTCCGGGATGGCTATAACCTAAACTCCAATAACTGCCTTTCCAACCCGGAAACCCGCACCATTATGGCCGATGCGGTGGTGGATTACTGCACCAAGCAGGATAACGTGAACTACGTTCACGTTTGGCTCTCCGACGCCCCCAACAGCCATTGCGAATGTGAGGAATGCAAGAAAAAGCACCCCTCCGATTGGTATATTATGATGCTGAACGAGGTGGATGAAAAACTCACCGCCCGGGGCATTCAAAATAAGATCGCCTTTATCGCTTATCTGGATACCTTCTGGGCACCCAAAGAGGAGCGGTTCAACAACGAGGATCGGTTCCTTCTGCTCTTCGCCCCCATCAAGCGCTATTACACCAAAAACTACAACACTCCCATCGACACCGAGCATCTGATGGAATACAAGCGCAACGAACTGATCCAGCCCCGGAATATGAACGAAGCCTTGGGCTACCTGAATAAATGGCAACAGGTGTTCCACGGGGATTGCTTCTGCTATGAATACTATTTCTGGCGGGCCTGCTACTTTGATATGGGCAGCCGGATGCTGGCCCGCACCATTTGGGAAGATCTGCGGGGGTTGCCCCGCCACAACCTGAAGGGGATCGTGGCCGATGGCTCCCAGCGGGCCTACTTCCCCAACGGATTCCAGTTCTACGTTTACGGCGAGATGCAATATGATAATACCCGCTCCTTTGAAGAACTGGAGGAAGAATACTACTCCGCCGCCTACGGCAAAGATTGGCGGCTGGTGGCGGATTATCTGGACCGAATCGACCAAAAGGCTGATTTTCTCTATCTGGCCGGCCACAACTCCGTTAAAGAGGAGGACCGCCACGTGAACCCCGCCCTTTCCGAATCCTTTGCAGAGATCCCCGCCATCGTGGATGAGTTTCTGCCCACCATCCGGGCCCATCTGGAAACGGAGCATCGGTGTGAATACGTATCCTGGAGCCTTTTGGAATGGCACGGCAAGTTCCTGAAAGGCTATGCCAAGGCCGCATCCCTCCGGGCCAAAGAGCAAAACGAGGAGGCGTTGGCTGTTTTCGAGGAACTGCAAAAGACCATGGAGCCCCTGGATCTTCTGCGCCACGATTGCTATGACCACTTTGCAGCTATGAACGCATTAAACAGTATTTTCAAAATTCGCAAATAAATGGAAAATAAAAAATGGCAAACAGAATTGTATTAAACGGTATTTCTTACCACGGTGCAGGCGCCATCAATGAGATCGGCGGCATCCTGAAGGCCAAGGGCTTTAAAAAAGTCTTTGTCTGCTCCGATAAGGATCTGGTGGAGTTCGGTGTGACCGGCAAGGTGCTGGACGTGCTGAAGGAAGCAGAGATCCCCTACACCCTCTTTTCCGATATCAAGCCCAACCCCACCATCGAAAACGTACAGGACGGCGTGAAGGCTTATAAGGAAAGCGGTGCCGACTGTATGGTGACCGTAGGCGGGGGCTCCTCTATGGATACCGCCAAGGCCATCGGGATCATCATCAATAACCCTGAGTTCGCCGACGTGCGCTCTCTGGAAGGCGTTGCCCCCACCAAGAATAAAACCGTATTCACCATCGCCGTTCCCACCACCGCCGGTACTGCCGCCGAAGTAACCATCAACTACGTTATCACCGACGTGGAAAAGAACCGCAAATTCGTTTGCGTGGACGTGAACGACATTCCCGATATCGCCATCGTGGATCCCGAAATGATGAACACCATGCCCAAGGGCCTCACCGCCGCCACCGGTATGGATGCTCTGACCCACGCCATCGAAGGCTTCACCACCAAGGCCGCTTGGGAAATGACCGATATGTTCCACCTGAAGGCCATCGAGATCATCGCCAAGAGCCTGCGGGGCGCTGTGGATAACTCCGCCGACGGCCGGGAAGGGATGGCTTTGGGCCAGTATATCGGAGGTATGGGCTTCTCCAACGTGGGTCTGGGCATCGTGCATAGTATGGCGCATCCTCTGGGTGCCGTTTACGATACCCCCCACGGCGTGGCCAACGCCATCATCCTGCCCACCGTCATGGAATACAATGCCCCCAACACCGGTGATAAGTATAAGTACATCGCCGCCGCAATGGGCGTGGAAGGCACCGAGGCGATGACCGAGGCAGAATACCGCAAGGCCGCCGTGGATGCCGTTCGTAAACTCTCCGCCGACGTGGGCATCCCCGCCGACCTGAAAGAGATCGTGAAGGAAGAGGATCTGGATTTCCTCAGCGAATCCGCCTTCGCCGACGCTTGCCGGCCCGGGAACCCCCGCGACACCAGCGTAGAAGAGATCAAGGCTTTGTATAAATCCTTACTGTAAAACCCCCTCCGAGGGGCAAGCGTGCCCCTCGTGTTCCCCCTCCCGAGGGGGAACAACCTACAAGTAATTGAAATATAGCGTACGGCGCACCGGGAATAAAGGATCTCCCGGTGCGCTGTTTTTATTTGCGGGGAATCCTTGTAGGTGTGGGGGTCTTCATTAGCCGTCAGGCTAATGAAATCACACCGAAGGTGTGTATGTAATCGCTTTTCAGGCGTATGTAATCACCCGAAGGGTGTATGGCATC
>JAZNEH010000033.1:0-2086 GCA_045588515.1 Eubacteriales bacterium | reverse complement strand
TCCCAAGGGAAACCCAAGGTGGGCTCTGCCAATCCTTTTGTGGATGTGGCCAATGGAAGTTATTATTATGATGCTGTTCTTTGGGCGGTTGAAAATGAAATCACCAACGGAACCGAAAAAAATAAATTCTCCCCGGATATGACCTGCAGCCGTGGCCAGATCGTAACCTTCCTTTATCGGAGTATGACTTGATTCTAAAACACTCCCCTTAAAAACAAGGGGAGTGTTTTTCTCTGATTTTATATTAATATGTAGAAAGTTTGACATTCCGGCCCGAATATGATATATTTAACTATCATCATTGAAAGGAGGCGGCGTTTATTTCAAGCACTATTTTGGGTGGCGGTTCGATTCCATGGGAACTGCTTTTTCGCCTGATTTTTGCCGCCTTCTGCGGAATTTTGATCGGCCGGGAACGAAGCATCAGCGGCAAAGAAACGGGCGTGCGAACCCACGCCATTCTGGCATTGGCAACCGCCGCATTCACCCTGACCTCTATCCACGGATTCGGCGACTTTACCGATAAAGGCAAACTGGGCCTTGGCGGGTTTGATCCTTCTATGATCGCCCATCAGATCGTAAACGGCGTTGCCTTTATGGGTGCGGGCCTAATCTTTAAAAGCAAGCGTAGCGGCGTAACCGGGATGGCAACGGCCGCCGGCATCTGGCTAACGGCCGCCATCGGGATGGCCTGCGGCGGCGGATTATATCTCACCGCCCTTTTCTGCGCCCTTTTAACCGTTTTTATGCAACGTTTCTTGGATGTGCGAGTGCCCTTCACCTTTCAAAAGGTGGAAATCTTGATGGAAAACGTTCCCTCCGCCTGGCGGCTATTGGAACGAAAGCGCCGCAAATGGTCGGCGGAGATTTTGCATAGCAGTTACCAACGCCGGGAAGGAAATCTGATTCGATTGCAGTTAATGCTGAAATTGCAAACGCCCATTCCCTTTGAAGAATCGTTGAACTTTTTTAATAACCATCCTGAAATCAAGAGCATTTCAACGTAGGGTAGAGCGAATAACCCGAACCCGCCCCAAAGGGGCATATTTCGGTGCTTTTTCCCCAATTCGTTCTCACCAGACGGTAATTAACGAGTATTTTAACACAGGGTGAGTGAAAATCCGCCTTTTTAAAACGGTGTTCGGATGATTCGCTCTCCCCTAAGGAGTATCATGATGACTAAATTGATCGATTTTATCTTAAACACGCCCTTTTTCACCTATGCGTTTCGCATCCTGCTGGCAACCGCCTGCGGCGCGGTGATCGGATTGGAGCGCACCAAACGTTCCAAAGAAGCCGGGATCCGCACCCATTGCATCATTGCTTGCGCCTCTGCGCTGATTATGGTGGTTTCCAAATATGCTTTTGCTGATGCCGAAATGGTGGTGGGCAGCCGGGCAGTGGACCCCTCCCGTATTGCCGCCCAAGTGGTGAGCGGTATTTCCTTTTTAGGTGCCGGCGTGATCTTTAAAAACGGCAACACCGTGAAGGGGCTTACGACCGCCGCCGGCATCTGGGCCACTGCGGCAGTGGGATTAGCCAGCGGCGGCGGATTATACGCCATCGCCCTTTGCGTAACGCTGGTGATCATTCTTGTGCAACTGCTGATGCACCGCTTCAGCGTGGGCGCTGATGCCTTTTATATCGGCGAGATCCGCATCACCACCTTAGATACGCCGGAGATCCGGGCGGCCCTGCACCAAAAGCAAGAGGAACTGCATATGGAGATCCTCAATTCCCGCATCACTTCCTGCGACGATAACACCCTGAATATGATCCTGAACGTGCGGATGAGAAACGCTATCCCCTTTGAGGACGTTATGAAAATTATGGATGAACATCCCGAAATCAAGTCCCTGAGCGTATAATTTTCAAAAAGGACGACCTATGAACTATATTATTTTCGATATGGAATGGAATCAGCCCTTTTCCAAAGATGCGGCCATTCATTCCCCCATCTATCTTTCCGGCGAGATCATCCAGATCGGGGCCATCAAAATGAACCACCGCGCCCAAGCGGTGGATTGCCTGGATCTGATGATCGCCCCCACCTTTTATAAAAAATTACATTACCGCATTAAAAAGA
>JAZNEH010000032.1:0-12068 GCA_045588515.1 Eubacteriales bacterium | reverse complement strand
CAATGCCACTGCCAAGCCAACGGCACCGGATAGCACCGAAGAGGTGGCCTCTAAAATCGCCGGGAAGATCATCGCCGCCAAAACGGCATAGGGAATATAGTGCAAAAAGGAACGAATAAACCGATTGGTGATCTTTTTGCGGAAGATGGCTAAGGGCAACATCCGCACCAGATAGGTAACGCCGGCCATCACCAAAATATAGAGGATCAGTTTTGTTGTATTCATACGTCATCCTCCACCGGGTGCACCAATGCGCCCACCGTTGCGGCCACCAACCCGCAGATAATCACACTAAATCCGCCGGAAACCGTATTCAGGCCGGGGATCCATTTAAAGCAACTGCTTAAAGTTACGGCGATCACCGCCACCAAAGCCACGGTTTTGCTTTTTTTGGAGGCCGGTACCACGATGGCCACCAACATTCCGTAGATCGCAACCCCCAAAGCGGAAAGCACCGAAGCGGGCAGGATCTGATCGGCCACAGCCCCTAAAAGGGTGCCGCCTGCCCAGCCGATATAGGGCAGGGTCATCAGTCCGTAAAAATAGCGGGATTTAACCTTTTCGGGATAATCGATGGCCATGGCAAAGATCTCGTCTGTATTGCCGAAGGCAATGGCTAACCGCTGGAGGGGATTAACGCTTTCATCTAATTTTTGAGAAAGGGAAACAGACATTAGGGCATAGCGCAGATTAATCACCAACTGAGTCAGGGCTATCTCGATCAGACTGCCGGAGGCCACAATCACTCTCAGCCCCGCCAACTGCCCGGCCGAGGTCAGATTGGTCATAGAGATGGCCACCGCCGCCCAAATGGGCAAGCCCGCATGCACTGCCGCCACCCCGAAAGCAAAGGAAACGGAAAGATAGCCCAGACCGATGGGCAGGCCATTCTTTACGCCTTTTAAATATAAGTTCATCAGAAAATTCGCCTCTTTTCTGCCCATTATCATAACACATCCGCCAGTTCTTTTCAAGGGAAAGCCTTGAAAAGAACCGCTTTTTATTGTAGAATAAAATAAAAGCGAGGTTTGGATATGGAAAAACTGTTATTACACATCTGTTGCGCCCCTTGTGCGGTGGCCTGCGTGAAGCAATTGCGGGAAGAGGGGCTGGAGCCCACGGGCTTTTGGTATAATCCCAACATCCACCCCTATATGGAATACCGCACCCGGCGGGATACCTTAATTGAATATGCCCATAGTATTGGATTGGCCTTGGAAATTCACGATGAATACGGCCTGAAACGGTTCACCAAAGCAGTGAGCAAGGATATCGAAAAACGATGCACTTTTTGCTATGCAGTACGGCTGGAGGAAACTGCCCGCTATGCGGCAGAGCAGGGCTACACCGCTATTGCCACTACTTTGACGGTATCCCCCTATCAAAATAAAGAACTGATCTTTGCCATTGGCCAAAAAGCGGCGGAACGCTATGGGATCAGATTTTTGCCCTATGATTTTTCGCCCCGCTACCGGGAAGGGCAAACAGAAGCCCGGGAAACGGGAATGTATATGCAAAAATACTGCGGCTGTATCTACTCCGAGGAGGACCGATACGAGAAAAAAATTCTGCAGGATCAAAAAAAATTCAGAAAATTGTAAATAATACTTGCATTTTGTAAAGACATCTGTTAAAATAATGTCTATTAAAAACAGAATACTTCCGAATGATCCCTGCAGGACAACTGCGGGGGGACGGAACTTTGGAGAATCCCATTCAATTGGGTGCCGAAGGGGCAAGCCGCTAAGGTGAAACTCTCAGGCAAAAGGACAAAGCGCATATTCTTTTGATAAAAGAATTCTTTTTGTTATTTTGCCGGATCGCCAAAAGCGGTCCGGCTTTTATTTTGTAAATAATTTTAAAGGAGATAGAAAAATGATCCTCGACAAAATTGCTGAAATTAACGGCAGCATCAACGGTGTAGTTTGGGGCATCTTCGGGCTTTCGCTTTTAATTGGCGTTGGCGTGATCGTGACCTTCACCACCAAGTTCTTCCAGGTAAGCCACATTGGCCTTTGGTGGAAAAATACCATCGGCAGTCTGTTTACCAAAGACGTTTTGAAGCACCGCAAGGAAAAGGGCGTGATTTCCCCCTTCCAGGCGCTGTGTACGGCTTTAGCCGCTACGGTGGGTACCGGTAACATCGCCGGTGTGGCCGCTGCCATCGCTGTGGGCGGTGCCGGTGCAGTGTTCTGGATGTGGGTGGCCGCTTTCTTCGGAATGATGACCAACTATGCAGAAAACACCCTGGGTATTTACTTCCGCCGCAAGAACGCCAACGGCGAATGGTCCGGCGGTGCCATGTATTACCTGCGGGATGGCTTGGGCGCTTATACCTATCAGGATGCTCATTCCAAAGCCAGTTTTAAAAACTTAGGTAAAATTCTGGCTGTTCTCTTCTGTATCTTCGCTATGCTGGCTTCCTTCGGCATCGGTTCTATGGGCCAGGTCAACAAGATCGTTGCCAACGTGGCCGCCGCCTTTGACGTGCGGGCCCTTTCCTCCATCAATCTGTTTGCCGACGTTTCTCTTTATGAACTATTGCTGGGTGCAGTGGTGATGATCCTAACCGCTGTTATCACCCTGGGCGGCGTAAAAAGAATTGCCAGCGTGGCTGAAAAGATTGTTCCCTTTATGGTGGTGCTGTTCATTTTTGGCAGTCTGGTGATCATCGGGGTGAACTACGATGCTATTTTGCCTGCCTTCAAAGCCATCTTTGTAAACGCCTTTAAGCCTCAAGCCTTTGTGGGCGGCGGTCTTGGCGGCGTGATCGTGGCTATGACCAACGGTTTTAAGCGGGGCGTATTCTCCAACGAGGCCGGCTTGGGTTCCTCTGTTATGGTGCACTCCAACTCCAGCGTGAAAGAACCTGTGAAGCAAGGTATGTGGGGGATCTTTGAAGTATTTGCCGACACTATGATCGTTTGTACCATGACCGCTCTGGTGGTGCTGACTTCCGGCGGTTTGAACGGCGGTGTGTTCAATGCTGTAACCGGCGAAATCGCCGAGGGGCTGAGTGATGCCACCTTGGTAGGCGGTGCCTTTAACGAAGTATTCCACTGGGGAAATATCGGCCAGAAATTTGTAGCCATCGCTATGTTCCTCTTTGCTTTCACCACCGTGCTGGGCTGGTCCCATTACGGCTCCAAAGCTTGGGAATACCTCTTCGGTGCCAAGACTACCGTTATCTTCCGTATCATCCACGTTTGCACCGTGATCTTCGGTGCCGTTCTTTCCTCCTCTTTGGCTTGGGATATCTCCGATACCTTCAATGGCCTGATGATGATCCCCAACCTGATCGGCGTTCTATTTATGCTGCCGCTGGTTGTGAAGATCACGAAAAACTATCTGGACAGAAAAGTTCGTGGCAAAGACGTGAAACCGATCTACTCCTATGATCCCAAGATCCAGGCAGAAGAAGAAGCCCGGGCTGAGGTTGAATAATTGAAACAAAACGAGCGTTGAAAGATCAACGCTCGTTTTTATTATTGGAGTTCAGGGGATGGGGTAAATTCCATTTATAGACTGTGGCTAAAATCCGCAAAAGGAAGGTGAGCAAAATGCCCGCTAAGGATGCAACGATATCATTAAGTTCGGCCAGATGCAGAAGATAATAGACCAAAGCACCCCCCAGGGCGGCGATAGCATAGATTCGCTTATTCAAAACAAAGGGAATCTCCTTAAGCATCAGATCCCGCATAAGGCCACCGCCGATGGCGGTGAGCATCCCCATCATCAACACCAAAAACCAGAGTTTACCGAAGCCGGTTTCTATGGTAACCTGCACCCCGGTGACCGCAAAGGCGCCTAGACCCAAGGCATCAAAAACGTTATTGATCTGCTCAATGGCCTGCTCATTTTTAAAATAACGCTCCTGCAGGCATCGGGCTACGATGAACACGATCAAGGCCGCCAAAAAGCCCGCCAACAGCATCCAATAATTGGTGAAGAGCAAGGGCGGGGTTTTGCCCAATAGGGTATCCCGCAGCATCCCGCCCCCAAAAGCGGTGATCAACGCCAAAAAGATCACCCCGAACAGATCCATATTCTTTTTGACAGATACCATTGCTCCCGAAATGGAAAAGGCAACCACGCCCAACAATTCCAAAATGATAAATAAAACGTTCATACTTCCTTAGATTTAACCTCTTCTTAGCGTTTTATGCCCCATTATAACACAACGAAATTTAAATTTCAATCTATGCCTTTTATGACAGTCTAAAAAAATGACGGAACAATGTTCCGTCATTTTTTTAGTTCCGCAGAGAATGAATGGGGGCAGGGATGCGGCCGCCACGGTTAATGAATTTTTCACTGCTTTCGCCGTGCACCGGCATAATGGGCGCTTCGCCCAACAGGCCGCCGAAGGCCACGCTTTCGCCCACGCCCTTACCGATGGCGGGAATCACACGAACGGCAGTAGTCTTATTATTAATCACGCCGATACTGATCTCATCAGCGATAATCGCCGCAATGGTAGAAGCAGAGGTATCGCCGGGGATGGCGATCATATCCAAGCCCACGGAGCAAACGGCGGTCATAGCCTCCAGTTTATCCAAAGTCAACACCCCTTCGCCGGCGGCACGGATCATTCCTGCATCCTCGGAAACAGGGATAAAGGCGCCGCTCAAACCGCCCACGTGGGAGGAGGCCATGGTTCCGCCCTTTTTCACCGCATCGTTCAGAAGCGCCAAACAAGCGGTGGTGCCGTGAGTCCCGCACCGTTCCAGACCCATTTCTTCCAGAATATGGGCCACGCTATCCCCCACTGCCGGGGTGGGCGCCAAGGACAGATCCACGATCCCAAAGGGAACGTTCAAACGGCGGCAAGCCTCATTGGCCACCATCTGGCCCATCCGAGTGATCTTGAAGGCCGTCTTTTTTACGCAATCTGCAATTTCAGTAATATTGGCATCGGGCATTTTAGCAATGGCGCTGCTGACCACGCCGGGGCCGGAAACACCCACGTTAATGACACATTCGCCCTCGCCCACGCCGTGGAAAGCGCCGGCCATAAAGGGGTTATCTTCAGGAACGTTGGCGAACACCACCAATTTGGCGCAACCGATAGAATCTTCGTCCTTGGTCCATTCCGCACATTCCTTAATGATCTCACCCATCAGTTTCACCGCATCCAGATTGATGCCGGATTTAGTGGTAGCCACGTTGATCGAAGAGCAAACGTGGCTGGTTTCTTTCAAAGCCCGGGGCAAGGAATGGATCAAATTCAGATCACTTTGGGTTGCCGCCTTATGCACCAGGGCGGAAAAGCCCCCAATAAAGTTGATGCCGCAGGCATCCGCCGCCCGATCCAAAGTTTTTGCCACTTTCACCATATCATCAACCGAATAACCGGGAGTCACCAACGCAATGGGCGTTACCGAAACCCGCTTATTGATGATCGGGATACCATAAGCGCCGGCAATGGCATCGCCGGTTGCCACCAAATTCCCCGCCAGACGGGTGATCTTCTCATAAATCCGCTCGCAAAAGGCATCGGGATCCCGATCCACGCAATCAAACAAGGAAATACCCATCGTGATGGTGCGGATATCCAGATGCTCCTCATCGATCATTTTGATCGTTTCAATAATATCGCCGGTTGAAAGCATCGGTCTTCCTCCTTTAAATACGATGCATCGAGGTGAAAACGTCCTCGTGCATCATATGGATAATCAGACCCATTTCTGTACCAGTTTCTTCCATCTCTTTCGCCAAAGTGGCAAAATCCTTGCCGCCCTCGGGGATGGAAACCCACATAATCATCGTGAAAGTATCGTGCAATACTTTTTGGGTGATATCGTTAATATTCACGCCATTCTCGGCGCAAAGGGTTGCCAAGCGGGCAATAATCCCCACCTTATCCCGGCCGATCACAGAAATCACAGCATTCATCTTTTTTACCTCTTTTCTTATAATGATAGTATTTTATCACTTTTAATCGGAAAGCGCAAGGGTTCTTGCAAAACTATTGCGTTTATGATACAATAAAGATATCAAGTTTGAGAAAGGGCTTCCCCAATGAACACCGTTACCTTACGAGCCTATGCAAAAATTAATCTGAGTCTGGATGTAACCGGCAAACGAGAAGATGGCTATCATCTTTTGGAGTCGGTTTTTCAGGGAGTTTCTTTATACGATAATATCCGTGTTCATCGGGAATCCGGCAATGGCGGAATTCGCATTAAATGTAATCTGCCTTTTATCCCCACCGATGGGCGCAACATTGTTTATAAAGTGGCTGAAGCCTTTATGAAGGCGGCCCGGATCAGCGAATATCAAGTGTTTATCGAACTGCATAAGACCATTCCATCCGGCGCAGGCTTTGGGGGCGGAAGCGCCGATGGAGCCGCTGTTTTTTCAGCGCTTTGCCGGCTTTATAACCAGAAGTTCTCCATCGATAAGGCCATTGAAATTTTGGCGCCATTAGGAGCAGATATCCCCTTCTTCCTTTATAGTGGCACTATGCTGGCAACCGGGATCGGCGAAATTCTGAATCCGGCCCCACCCTTAAAAGATTGCCTCATCGTTTTGGCTAAACCTCGCACCAGCGCCTCTACCAAGCAGATCTTTGCCAAATTGAAAGAAGTTGGAATTCAACACCGGCCAGACACCCCCGCTGTTTTAAAAGCCTTGGAAACGGGGGATCTGCGGGCCTTAGGAGCCGCCACTGGCAACGTTTTAGAGGCCGCCACTATTCCGCTCTGCCCCAAGATCGCCCTTTTGAAAGAAAAGTTGACCGAAGCCGGGGCTGTGGCCGCTATGATGAGTGGTAGCGGAAGTGGTGTTTTCGGACTTTTTGAAACGGAAGAAGAAGCCCGAAAGGCTGTTAGGCTCTTGCGAAAATACACCCGCAACATCTATCTGACCCACCCCGTTTGCCGGCCTATGCGAACACAATGAAAACGGGAGCCTTAGGGAACTTTCAATCTATAAAAAGAAGGACTCTACGAAATATAGTAGAGTCCTATTTTATTATAAAATATGGATCCCGGCGGCTTTGCAGGCATCTAACGTGGCCTGGTCCCAAATGGAAGCCTGCACCTCTCCGATATGGGCACTGCCCAAAAGAAGCATACAAAGCCGGCTTTGGCCGATGCCGCCACCAATGGTTAGGGGCAGTTCATCGTTCAAAAGTGCTTTATGGAAAGGAAGTTCTTTTCGGTCTTCACAACCGGCAATTTTCAACTGGCGTTCCATACTCTCCTTATTCACCCGGATCCCCATGGAGGAGATCTCAAAGGCCTGTTGAAGGGTATCGTTCCAGAACAGGATATCACCGTTCAACTGCCAATCATCATAGTCCGGGGCACGGTTATCATGGGGTTTGCCGGATTTCAGGGCTCCACCGATCTCCATCAAAAATACCACGCCGTATTCTTTGGTAATAGCGTTTTCCCGTTCTTTCCCGGTCATTTCCGGATAAAGATCTTCCAGTTCTTGGGTGGTAATATACTTGACCTCCCGCTTTACGGCAGGGCGCACATTCAACTGAGGGAACATAATTTTCAGCGTTTTATCGGTTTCGGCAATGGCGTTGACGATCTTATCCACCACCGTTTTTAAGTATGCCTTGTTGCGATCTTCTTCACTGATGATCTTTTCCCAATCCCATTGATCCACATAGATAGAATGGAGATTATCCAATTCCTCATCCCGGCGAATGGCGTTCATATCCGCATAAAGGCCGGTATCGGGCAAAAAGCCATAATCCCGCAGGGCTTGGCGTTTCCATTTCGCCAAAGAATGAACCACTTCCGCATAGGTGCCGGTATCTTTAATATCAAAATTCACCGGCCGTTCCACGCCGCTCAGGTTATCGTTCAACCCGGAAGTGGAGGGCACAAATAAAGGGGAAGAGGCCCGTTGCAGGTTCAAAGCGCCACAAAGCATATCCTCAAAAAGGCGCTTGGTCATACCAATGGCCCTCTGGGTATCATAAAGGGAGAGAACCGGCTTATAATCGGCCGGAATAAACACTTTGCTCATTTTCGATCATCCTTTCTGTTGTTGCCGCCTCAAAATAGCGTGGGGCGGCAATTTAAAGGGCAGTTTTACTGCCATTTCAGCGTGAGGCGCAGAGTCAATGGCCTCCCCTGCTTCATTTTCCATTTCTGATATGGTTACAGGATAAGGATCCATCCCGGGGGCCAGAACCCATAAGGTTTCGCCTAAAACAAACTTATTTTTTTGGGTAACCCAACCGGGCCGGCCATTCTCGATAGCCACCACATCGGTATTGCGGATATAGCCGCCGCTTTCGGGATTCAATCCCGCCGGGCCGGGATCCTGCCCAAAGAAAAAGCCGGTGGTATACCCTCGATGGGAAACCGCCTTCACTTCTTCTAATAATTGGGGATCAAAGGGCTTTCCTGCCGCCAGATCATCCAATGCTTTGCGATAGGCCCGGGTGACGCAAGCCACATAATAGAAACTCTTCATCCGCCCCTCCACTTTCAGGGAGCAAACCCCAGCCTCTTCCAGTTCTTTCAGGTATGGCAGAAGGCAAAGGTCTTTGGCGTTCATAATATAAGTGCCCCGCTGGTCTTCCTCAATGGGGAAATATTCGCCGGGCCGTTTTTCTTCTTGAATCGTATAGTTCCAGCGGCAAGGCTGGGCGCAAGCGCCCACATTGGCGCTTCGGCCGGTCATAGCCGCTGAAAGCAGGCAACGGCCGGAATAGGAAATACACATTGCTCCGTGAGCAAAATACTCCAGTTCCACATCCTCCGGCAATTTGGCACGCAGGGCCTTGATCTCTTCCAACCCCATCTCCCGGGCCAAAACGATTCGCTTTGCGCCCAGATCCCGCAGAACCATTGCAGATTCATAGTTGGTTACGTTGGCTTGGGTTGAAATATGAATTTCAATCTCCGGGCAATAACGCTTCGCCATTGCCATCACGCCCAGATCGGCAATAATCAAACCGTCCGGTTTCAATTGCCGCACCATCTCGAAAAAGGCAGGCAATTGTTCCAGATCCCGTTGGGAAGGATAAATATTTACTGTTAAATAAAATTTTACGCCGTTCTGATGGCAGAACCCAATGGCCTCAGCCAATTCCTGTTCATCAAAATTGGCGCCGGCGGCCCGAAGGCCAAAGGAACGATACGCCCCATAAACAGCATCGGCCCCATACCAGACCGCATAGCGCAACCGCTCCAGATCCCCCGCAGGGGCCAGCAATTCCATACTCACACTACTGTTCCTGTTCCCCGGGGATTTTCCCCGGCTTTTTTCAACTGATTCAAATGTTCGGCTTCGGTGGCGGAAAAAGAAACCATGCCGTCGGAACCGGTTACAAAATAAAGATTTTCACTGATTTCCGGCTTTAAAACCGCAGAAATGGCCTCTAAAGAGGGATTGCAGATCGCCCCTTTGGGCAGGCCGGGATTGCGATAGGTATTATAAGGATCCTCCACCCGGATATCTGCCCCTGTAACCGGGCCATTATCGGCCGGCAACACATAGGCCACCGTTGCCTGAGATTGCAAATAGGGAAATTGGACATTCTTCAAGCGATTCAAAAGCACGCCTGCGGCTTTGGGCAGGCTTTGGCCCGCTTCTTTCTGCAAAACCGAAGAAAGGGTGATGATCTCATCTAAAGAATAGCCGGAGGCGGTGATGAGTTTCTTATTCTCCTCGGTGAGCACCTGTTCTTGGAACCGGGTTAAGATCCGGCGAACCACTGCCAAGGCAGATTCCCCGTTATAGGTTTCATATTCGCCGGGCAACAAATAGCCTTCCAAGCGATAATTCCGCTCCGGCAGATTTTTTAAAAATTCAAAATCGGAAAAATCATAGGTCTGCAATACCTTTTCCAATTCTTCCCGTTCCAAATAATCCAATGAGTCGCAAAGGGTTGCAATCAGATCTTCCTGCGTATCGCCGGGCGCAATGGTGAATTTCACCATCGTTTTATTGGAAGCGCTCCGTTTTAAAGCGGAAATAATCTGATTATAATCCTTCTGGCAATTAATGGTATATTCCCCAAACTGGAACTTACCGTCTGCCTTTTTTAATTTGCAGTAAAGACGGAACACCACCGGATGATCGATCACGCCGGCATCCTTCAAGGCATTTGCGATCTCCATTGTGGAACTATTTTCCTCGATCTGAACCGTATACTCTTTATCCGGGCGGATCAACGCAAAAAGTTCATTGCCAATATCGCAGAACCAAACCGCCAGCAAGATGCTAGCCACCAGAATCCCGCCGTAATAGGCCAATGTTTTCCAATATTTATTTAGGGTTTCTTTGCTGAAAAGCAACGCCAGACGCCGCTTTTTCTTGGGTGCAGAATCCGGCTTCGGCTCTTGAGGAGCCGGGATATTGGGAACGGATTCCTCTTGAATCGGTTCTGCCGATTGGCGTTCTTCCGAAACAGAAGGTTCAACCTTTTCAGGCTCCGTTTTTTTACTGCCGGGATAGGAACCGAACGGGTTTCCGGACCGCCGAGGCGGGCGGGAGCCGCCGCTACCGGGATAGGAGCCGGTAATATTCCGTTTTTGATCACTCATATCGCAAAACTCCTTCATTAGGAATATTATAAAAATCCACTATTTATTATACACAATATTCTACCTATTGTAAAGTATAAAAATGCGCCTCTTTTGAGGCGCATTTGAATATTCAGATTCTTTCACCACAATACTTCCCGCCGAAGACTTGAAGGCGCTTGCCGGTGGTACAAATTTTAGGGCCTGCACACCCAAGGATTATGTTGCAAGAGAGTAAGATAAGGTTCAGAACTGAGATATACCTTGCACGCAAGGATGCAAAAATCAAAGCTTCTTTATAAATTCTCGGTCAATTCCCACCACGGTAAAGTAATCCGGATGATTGGCCTTCAAAGCGGCATCGATCCCCTTTAAAAGTTCCTCGTCTTTAACAGAAAAGCCGAAAGGAACCACCACGTCGAACAGCACGTTGGTATGGGTGGTACCCCGCACCAATCGCAGATCGTGGAACTTGAGTTCTTCTCCATAGGTATTCAAAATCTGCCGCACTTCATACTTCAGTTCCACCAGTTCGGGATCGTTGGTTACCACCGGATCCAGATGGATGGTTAAATGGAGCCCTAGTTCCCGGCTCAGTTCCCGTTCGATATTATCGATCACGTCGTGGCTTTCCAGCACGTCCCGCTCGGCGGGCACCTCGGCGTGGGCGGAGGCGAACATCCGGCCGGGGCCATAATTATGCACCGTTAGATCGTGAACGCCGATCACGCCATCATAGCGCAGCATCCCCGCTTCGATCCGAGCGGCCAATTCCGGATCTGCCCCTTCACCCAAAAGCGGCTGTATGGTTTCTTTCGCCAACACCGCTCCGGAATACATAATAAAGAGCGCCACAAAGGAGCCCATCAGGCCGTCGGTATTATAACCGATCAGCCGGGTGATCCCGATGGAGATCAGCACAGCACCGGTGGAAAGTACATCGTTGATGCTATCTCTGAAGTTTGCCATCAGCGTTTCGCTTTTAATCAGTTTTCCCATTTTACGATAAAAAAGGCCCTGCCAAAGTTTGATGGCGATGGAAAGCACCAAAGTGGCATAAACCAGCCAGGTATAGTGGGCTTCCTCAGGCCGGAAGATCTTGGGAAAGGATTCCCGCACCAGGGAAAAGCCCACCAAAATCATCATAATTGCAATAAAGAGCGTTGTGATATATTCCATCCGCCCATGCCCATAAGGATGATCGGCATCGGCTTTTTGGGCCGAGAGGCGAAAACCAATCAGCGTGAGCACAGAGGAAACGCTATCGGAAAGATTATTGATCCCATCGGCCACAATGGCAATGGCGCCGAAAATGACGCCGATCAGCATTTTCAAAACCGCCAACAGCAAATTACTTAAAATTCCAACGATCCCGGCGGCCATTCCAAAGCGGGCCCGCACTTCGGGATCGGCGGTATTGGGATCCTGGCGGATCCATAAACGGCAAATAAGTTGAATCATATTTTTCTCCAAAAATTCAGCCGCACAAACGTGCGGCTGAACCATTATTTTTTAAGACTGATATCCGGCAAAGTAACGCCCGGAGAAAGTCGGATCGTAGCCATGTGG
>JAZNEH010000031.1:0-18404 GCA_045588515.1 Eubacteriales bacterium | reverse complement strand
GCCCTGCCGGCTACACAGCAGCTTTATACGCTGCCCGGGCCGGATTGGATACTCTTCTATTGGAAAAAATGGGGCCCGGCGGCCAAATGGCCTTAACCGGGGATATTGATAACTATCCCGGATTTGAAGATGGCATTGATGGGTTTACGCTGGGAATGAAAATGCAGCAAGGGGCTGAGCGATTTGGAACGATCACTCAATATGCTCAGGTAAACTGTGTGGACCTTACTGCTCCCATTAAAAAAATAGAAACCAACGATGAAACCTTATTTGCCAAAACGGTAATCATCGCCACCGGTGCCAATCCCCGAACCTTAAATCTTCCCGGTGAAAAAGATTTTTTGGGTCGAGGCGTTCATTATTGCGCCCATTGCGACGGTCGATTTTATAAAGATAAAACCGTAGTTGTTGTAGGAGGCGGCAATTCAGCGGCGGCGGATGCCCTCTATTTATCCCGGCTGGCAAAAAAAGTTTATTTGGTTCACAGGCGAGATACCTTGCGTGCTACAAAAATCTATCATTCACCCTTAATGAAAGCCGAGAACGTGACCTTTCTTTGGAACAGCACTGTTATAGAATTATTAACAGAAGAGGGCTTCAAAGGCGTGGGAATCGAAAATGTTCAAACCAAAGAAATCAGTGAAATTGAGGCGGATGCACTCTTCATCAGCATTGGAAGAAAACCGGCAACGGAATTTTTGGCAGGTCAACTTCAATTGGACGAGCAGGGCTATATCGTTGCCGATGAAACCACTAAAACCAATCTGCCCGGTGTTTTCGCCGCCGGCGATTTGCGCACCAAAGCGTTACGGCAAGTGGTAACGGCTGTTGCAGATGGAGCGGTTGCCGCTCATTATGCCGAAGAATATCTGAACGAAAAAGACGGAGCATAAAAAGCTCCGTCTTTCAATTTTAATAAAAGGTTGCCACTTCCTCTTGCGGAACCATAGCATCTTCCAGTTCTAGCACCGTTAGAACCGGGCCAGGGCGTCCATAGGCTTCATGTTCTGCAATATGAATCTTGGCAGTTACCAAAGCCCATTGTCCATTTTTCAGCGAAAAAGCCTCAGGATAAACGCAGGCCACGCCGGCAAACTGAATATCTTCCACACAACAGGTCATAATTTGGCGGCCAAAAACAAAGAAACTGCCATCGCTCCGTTCATCCAAAATCACCCGTCCCTTCAGTTGAACGGTTTTTCCTTCGTAGTGGTCCAATTCTTCCGTTAAATCCCGATACCAAATGGCATAATCCCGATCTTCAATCTCCACAATCGGAGCTTCCAGATCAAATGGCAACGGATCCTCAATGGTATCCGGTGCAACTGCGCCGAAAACATCTTCATAAACAATACTGGCTCGACGGGAAATCCCACGGACCAATTTATGATAAGGCATAATATCCGCATCCTTCGGAAGACGATTAAAAATCACCATTTCCGCCGTTTGCAATTTATCAACAACCAAATTTCGCATATTGGCATTATAAACCAAAATATCTTCACTGTTCATAAAACAGAATTCCTGAACCAGTAACCAATTTTCGGGCAAAGCTTGAAACAGAACATTCCCCAGCCACATTCCGTTATATTCAACAAAAACACGCTGAGCCTTGCAACTTTTAGCCAAACGTTCCAAAAATTTGGGTTTTAGTTCTTCAGGAGAATCAATGGTTTGAATACAGACACGATCTGTATTCATCCGGCTGATATCATATTCCACTTCCCCTTCCTCACAAACCAAAAGCAAGGTTGGAGTGCCATCGTTATAATTAGGATCTTCAAGGGTTTCCTGAATAAACCGGGATTTCCCGGCATCTAAAAAGCCGGTAAATAAATAAACCGGAATTTCCATTCTTAACCCTCCAATCCAAATAATTCAGCCAAACGGTCTTCTTTCAGATCAGCACCAATTACGCAGATCCGCCCGATCACCTGCGGACTCCCTTTTCGTATATTCCGTTCTTCCGGCACATAATCAAAGAAGATCCACTTTCCGGCTTCGTCTGCAACCATTCCTTTTGCCCGCAAGATCGTTCCACATTCTCCGGCATCTAACGCCTCTAAAATGGTATTTAATGCTGTTTCCGTATAAGTTTGAGTCGTTTCTCTTCCCCAACTGGTGAAAACCTCATCGGCGTGATGATGATGGTGATCGTGGCAACCGCAGGAGCATTCTTCGCCATGTTCGTGATGGTGATGATGCTCGTGGTCGTGGCAATGACACTCTTCATCGTGATGGTGATGATGCTCATGGTCGTGGCAATGGCACTCTTCATCGTGATGGTGATGATGCTCATGGTCGTGGCAATGACACTCTTCATCGTGATGGTGATGGTGCTCGTGGTCGTGGCTTAGCCACTCTTCTTCGTGATGATGTTCATGATGGTGATGTTCCAGCTCCTCCAGCGCATCACTTAAACGATCCTTTTGCTCCATTGCCGCTAAAATCTGCATCCCGGTCAATTGATCCCAAGGGGTGGTAATAACGGTTGCGTGAGGATTTTTTTCCTGCACCAATTTAACGGCGGCGGCCAATTTTTCCGAAGTGATATTCTGTGTGCGGCTCAAAACGATACAAGCGGCATTTTCTAATTGGTCGTTATAGAATTCGCCGAAATTCTTCGCATAGATCTTGCATTTTGAGGCATCTGCAATGGCAGTATAACTATTCAATACTACATCTTCCAATTCTAAACGTTTCACAGCGGCAATCACGTCGCTGAGTTTACCAACGCCGCTGGGTTCGATCAAAATACGGTCCGGCGCATAATCGGCCATTACCTTTTCTAAAGCCTTGCCAAAATCGCCCACCAAACTGCAACAAATACAGCCGGAATTCATTTCGGTGATTTCCACGCCGGCTTCCTGTAAAAAGCCACCATCAATTCCAATCTCGCCAAATTCGTTCTCGATCAGCACTAATTTTTCGCCTTGATAAGCTTCTTCCATCAGTTTTTTAATCAAGGTTGTTTTGCCGGCTCCTAAAAAGCCGCTGAAAATATCAATCTTTGTCATATTATTCCTCCGCTTTTGTCAGTTTGGCGAAATTCGCCATAATTTTCTTAGATCCTACTTTATCAAACTTAACCTCTAGGAGAAGATCATTACCCATAGGTGTTTTAGAAAGCAACGTTCCGTTCCCGAAGGCCTTATGAAATACGCGATCCCCCACTTCAAAGGCAAAAGGAGCCGCTGCGGGGGTTGCGGCCGGGCGCCGAATGGCCGGTTGCTGGCCGGGAGTTTTATAGCCGGTGCGAACCGGCGATGCGCCGGGCCGGGCTGAATAAGAATTATTTTGGCTATATCCCAAGTGATTCTGTGCAGCAGGAGTGAGATTTTTTACCACTAGAGGCGGCAATTCCTTCAAAAATTCACTGGGCATACAGTATTGCGTTCGCCCATAAAGCATCCGCTGGCGGGCATGAACCAAATAAAGAATTTTTCGGGCTCGGGTGACGCCAACATACATTAGCCGGCGTTCTTCCTCCAGGCCATCTTCCGTTTCCATACTCCGTTGACTGGGGAAAAGGCCCTCCTCCATTCCGATCATAAAAACATAGTTGAATTCCAAGCCTTTTGCGCTATGCAATGTCATTAGAACCATTCGATCATCATCGTCGTTCATCGCATCGATATCGCTCATCAAAGAGATTTCTTCCAAGAACCCGGAAAGGCCTGATTCGGGATTTTCTTTTTGATATTGCTTTGCAGAAGAGCAAAGTTCCATAATATTATTAATACGGTCCTTCGCTTCATCCGTTCCTTCCAGTTCCAGCATCGCAACATACCCGCTTTCCCGGGCCACCGTTGCCACAAATTCATCCAACGGCATCCGATCTTTTTGAGCGATCAGATGGCGGATCATTTTAGAAAACTCCATCAGCGCCGATGCCGTTCTGCTCAAAGAAGGATAATCGCTTGCACGCTCCATAATCTCCAACATTGCGCATCCCTCTCCGTGGCTGATGCTTTCCACATTGGCAATGGTTGTGGCGCCGATCTTCCGCTTCGGTTCGTTGATGATTCTTTTTAATCGAAGATCGTCACGAATATTATTAATCACTTGCAAATAGGCCAGAATATCTTTAATTTCTTTTCGCTCATAGAAACGAAATCCGCCAATTACTTTATAGGGGATTCCGCTTTTAACCAAATAACGCTCCACAGAGTTGGCTTGCGCATTGGTACGATATAAAACGGCAAAATCGCTGAAATGAGCACCTTTTAAAAGATGATCCTGAACTGTATCGACGATAAAACGGCTTTCTTCAAAATCATCACTAACCTGTTTTACATAAACCGGCTCACCTTTTTCGCCGGCTGTCCAAAGATTTTTGCCCTTTCGGTTGGTATTATGGGCAATTACGCCGTTGGCAGCATCCAAAATATTGGCGGTGGACCGATAATTTTGCTCCAAGCGGATCACCTTAGCATTTGGAAACCGTTCTTCAAAAAGCAAAATATTCTCGATGGTTGCGCCACGAAATTTGTAGATACTCTGGTCATCGTCGCCAACCACGCAAAGATTGCCGAACTGAGAGGCCAATAACGATACTAATCGATACTGTAAGGGATTGGTGTCCTGATATTCATCCACCATAATATAGCGGAACCGGCCGGCGTATTTTTTTAAAATTTCCGGATGATTTTCAAATAATTCAACGGTTTTCAGAATCATATCATCAAAATCCAAAGCATTCGCTTCCTGCAGAGCCGCATTATAGCGAGCATAGATTTTTGCGATTTGTTCATTACGCAGATCCGGACCATATTCCTTGCAGAAAGTGTCCGGGCCGATTCTATTATCTTTTGCGTGGGAGATGGACCATTGCACCGATCGGGCCGGCAACATATTATCATCGATTCCCAATTCCTTCATTGCGGCTTTAATGACCCGTTGACTGTCATCACTATCATAAATAGTATAATTGCTATTAAAAATACCGTCTGCGCCAATATCTGCACGAAGCACCCGACCGCAAAAACTATGGAAAGTTGCGGCGGTAACGCCAAATGCATCGCTCCCCATCATCGCATCAATTCGGTCGCAAAGTTCTTTTGCCGCCTTATTGGTGAAGGTGATTGCCAGAATGTGATAGGGCGCACAAAGGCCCTTAGAAAGCAAATAAGCAATTCTGTTGATCAACACCGTTGTTTTGCCGCTTCCAGCGCCCGCCAGAATCAACAATGGGCCTTCCGTATATTCCACCGCCTCACGTTGGCGGTCGTTCATTTTATTTAAATTTTGATTGATAACTTCCTGGAGCATTTGAACCTCATCTATCCTATACTTTAAATAATATTATACTCTTTTAAAGAATTTAAGTCAACGAAAAAGCGGCGCAAAGCGCCGCTTTTTTATTCATGATGAGTTCGCAAATATTTTTTCACCTGATGTCCACATATTATTGTGAACACAAAAAGAGTGTATGCCGGGCATACACTCTTTAAGAATTCATTATTCAACGCCTTCGCAATCTTCCACACCGCAACATTCACAATCGCCGGTGCATTCTTCCAGATCGTTCAAATCAAATTCTAAATCCTCTCCACAATTGGGGCAGTTGATCTCGCCCAGCTCAGCTACTTCATCATCTACAGAAAACTCTTCGCCACAAGTGGGGCAAACAATGGTATAATAATCGTCTTCCTCACAATCGTCGCATTCTTCATCCAGAAAATCTTCAACTGCTTCCAGATCCTCATCAACTTCTTGGATATATTCATCCAGTTCAGTAATGTTATCTTCCACATCGGCCACAGCAGCTGCTAAATCATCCAGAACGTCTACGATGTTTAAAAACAGTTCCTTATAGGGATCTTCATCGCTGAGTTTCATCCCTTGCAAAAGGCCCTTGATATAAGCAACTTTTTCTAACATATTGATTCTCCTTATTCCTTAGCACGGCCCATATATTCGCCGGTTCTGGTATCAATTTCGATCAGTTCGCCTTCGTTAATAAAGATGGGCACCTTCACAACAGCACCGGTTTCCAAAGTAGCGGGTTTGGTTACGTTGGTAGCAGTATCGCCACGAACGCCGGGCTCAGTTTCAGTAACAACCAGTTTCACAAAGAAGGGGCACTCAACGCCGAATACGTTTCCGTTATAAGACATGATCTTAACGATATCGTTTTCTTTCACGAATTTGAAAGCATCGTCTAATTTATCGGCGCCCAAGGGCAACTGATCATAGGTTTCCATATCCATAAAATAATAAAGATCGCCATCTTGATAAAGATACTGATAATCTTTGCGGTCAATAGTGGCATTTTCGAATTTATCGGTGGGGTTGAAGGATTTTTCAACAACAGCGCCGGTAATCACATTCTTAAATTTGGTACGAACGAAAGCGGCACCTTTACCGGGTTTTACGTGTTGGAATTCAACAACCTGATAAACCTGACCATCCATATCGAAGGTTACGCCGTTTCTAAAATCGCCTGCAGTAATCATAATTTAATATTTCCTTTCTGCTTCTAATAATTCTTCATCTGTTATTTTACAATATAGAACACTATTTTTCAAGTAAAATCTTAGAATTCTCATAGATTTTTTTCATTTCCAAGGCATCTTTACTCTGGGTACCTGCCGATTCGCAGATGATGATCGGTTCTGCATTCCTTTTTACCAGAATTTCGGCCAACGGAGAAAAATCCGGGCCGTATTGCATATCCTCAAAAGTCAGATGCCGTTTTTCGCCGCCGGCAGTATATTCTATCTTAGAAAAATGAGAATGGAAGTGAGCGGAACGCCATACACCCAATTTATTTTCCATCACCTGAAAAACTTTTTCATAATCAGCGGTATTGAAAAAAAGCCCCTGTTCCCGTGCGTTAAGATGGCCGAAATCAATGGTTGGCAAAATGGAATCATCCACTTTACAAAGGGTCATCACTTCTTCCAAAGACCCCAATTGATTGATTTTACCCATGGTTTCGGGGCAAAGGATGATATCGCCGAACCCTTCGGCCCGATAGGCATCCACCGCCTTATGCAACGTTTCAACCGCCAATGCCGTTGCCTCTTCCCTGCTGATTTTTGCGCAAGAGCCGGAATGGAAAATCACCCGCGTAGCCCCCACTTTTTTTGCCAGAGTGGCGCTCTCCAAAAGATAGCGGATACTATTATCTCGTTTTTCAGGTTCTACCGAGGACATTGAAATATAATAAGGAGCGTGCACCGAAAGCAAAATCCCGCAACGTTCCGCCTCTGTTTTTAGGCGAGCGGCCACTCCCTCATTCATCCGAACGCCACGCCCACATTCCACTTCATACGCATCCAACCCAATGCTTTTCAAAAAAGCAGGCATCTGATCTGTTGTTTTATTTCCGGCTTCTTTGAACCAATCACAGTTTCCGCCGGGGCCAAAATGAGTCATTTTAAACGATCCTTTCTGCGTTTTCGTTCGATTATCGGTTTTTCCAAGCTCCTCTTAAAACGAAAAAATGCATTTTCTTTTAATTCAATGGGCTCCACCAGAATAGAGATCATTCCAGCCCAGTTAGCGCCCAGCGCATCTGTGAAGACCTGATCTCCCACCAACGCAATCTCTTTAGAAGGCAACCCAAATTGCCGGCGCACTTTATGAAGAAAAATTCCCAGCGGTTTAGCGCTGCGATGATAAGCCGTAAGGCCCAGACCTTCTGCGAAATAAGCAACCCGGTTGCGGTTATTATTGGAAACGATCGCAACCTGAATTCCCTTTTCTTGCAGATGAGCCAGCAATGCGAGAATCTTCTCGGTTGGCTTGGGCGTTGTATAACTAACCAAAGTGTTATCGATATCAAATATGATGCCTTTGATGCCTAACGCTTCGATCATATCATCTGAAAGAGCAAAAACGTCCGGCAATAAATAGTGAGGTGTAAACAACTTTATTCTCCTTAAAAAATTGATATTAAAAGTATAGCAAACAATCATTGTAAATTCAAGAATAATCGTATATAATAATTAAAGAGGTGAAAAAAATGAAATTTCCAATCAATAAAGAACAACGCAGTTGGGGTTATCTGGCCTTTGCTGTTCTGGCGGCTACCGCTATTTTAATTCTGCTTTTACTGAACTTAGGAACCGTTGCCGCCGGCATTAAGAAGATCCTTTTGCTTTTTGTTCCTTTTTATGTTGGTTTCTTTATTGCTTACATTTTAAATCCATTTTTAAAATTATGGGAGAATAAAGTTTATAAAAAAATCAAAAAACCGCAACTGCGCAGAACATTAAGCGTTCTAACAGTTTACCTATTCTACGTTCTGGTGATCGGCGGCGTGATCGCATTCTTGCTCCCTCAACTTATTAACAGCATCACGAAATTAGTCAACGGGATCCCGGGCTACTATAACTCTTTTATGGAAACTGCCTTGAAATACATTGAAGACCATCCCAGCATCAATGAATTCTACGGAAACTATAAAACCCAGATCGATTCTATGGTGGGTCAAGCCGTTAAAACCATCGGCGATTCTCTCACAACGATTCTACCCAAACTGGCCTCCGCCACTGTGCAGTTCGGATCCTGGATGTTAAACTTTTTCGTGGGGTCTGTTATTTCCATTTATTTTCTTGCAGGTAAAGAAAAAATCATTGCTAACTGCAAACGTATTTTAAACGTTATCGTGCGTAAAAAAGAGCATTACCGGCAGGTTTTAGAGGTTGCGCACGTTGCCCATGAAAAAACACTGCACTTTATTACCGGCCAGTTATTAGATGCTTTAGCGGTTGCTGTAATGTCTTACATCGCAATGTCTATCATCGGGTTCCCCTATGCCCTTTTGAATTCCATTATTTTAGGCTTATTTAATACGATTCCCTACTTTGGGCCATGGATCGGGGCTGTTGCTCCGGCAATCATTATTTTGATTGTGGAGCCCAAGATGTTCTTCTGGTATCTAATTTTTGTTCTGGTGATGCAACAGATCGATTCCAACATCATCGGGCCCCGGATTCAGGGCCAGCAAGTGGGGCTATCCGCCCTATGGATCATTTTTGCCATTTTCCTTTTCGGAGGTTTGTTCGGAGTTTTAGGAATGATGTTGGGTGTACCGGTATTTGCCGTGATCTATTATTTTGTCAGTTCTGCGATAACAGAAGGATTGGCAAAGCAAGGAAAACCAACCGAAGCAGTGGAATATGCCCGGCCGAAGGATCGGGAGTTAATTGAAGAGAACGATGAATAAATTTAGTGCCACCGGCTTTCGCCGGAGGAACATTTTTTAAGGAGCAATCATTTGAATTCCTTTTTCTAAGTTTTCTAAACTCAACATTCCGTTTGCATAGGTCACAAGATTGCCGTCTTTATCGATAAAATAAGTTGCCGGAAACCCGGTAACATAATAGTTTTTTACCGCTTCCCCTTTTGTGTCAAAAAACACCGGAAACTCGAATTGTTCCTGTTCCACATAAGCTTTAGCCGAGGAAATTGTTTCCTGTACACCATCGGTTGCGTTCACCATTAAAAACTGTATATTGGGATATTTCTGAAAAGCTTTGTTGAAATCAGGCATTTCTTCCTTGCAATAATAACACCAAGTGGCCCAAAAATTAAGCACAACCGGTTTTCCTTCAAAATCCGATAACTTCACTTCATTCCCATTGTAGTCCAATACTGTGAAATCCGGAGCCGAATAATCGGTTCCCTCCTGGGTTTCTCCCGTTGTTTGGTTTTCCATCATATTTAAGCCGAATTTTTCGCTGAGTTTAGGATAAAGCAGTGCGGCGGCCACAATCACAACCACCAAAACCACTGCCAAAATCAGCCATTTCCACCCACTTTTCATAGAATACCTCCCAAGAATTTCCCAAATAGACCGGTTGCCATTAAAACGCCCACCAGCAGTAACAACGTGCCACTGATCGCATTAACAACTGCATAATGTTTTTTAATAAATCCAAAAGCGCCCTTAAGTTTATCTATTAAAACAGCGCTGATGAAAAAGGGAATTCCCAAGCCCGCTGAATAAGATAGTAACATTAGAATTCCTTCCAAAACACTACCGCGATTAGCCGCAAGCATCAATGCGGAGCCCAAAAATGCGCCTACACAGGGAGTCCAACCAATTGAGAAGACCAATCCAAATAAAAAGGAAGAAAAAAATCCCAACTGATCAGTTTTCCCTAAACGGAATCCTTTGAAAACCTGAAGTTTAAAAACACCTAAAAAGTTTAGCCCAAAAAATACCACAATCAAGCCGGTTATCAGGTTAACAATCGTTTTATATTCCTTTAAAAGCCTGCCGAAAGAACCGGCCAAAGCGCCCAAAAGAATGAAAACCACTGTAAAGCCCAACATAAAGCCCAGAGCGTTTCGAACCACTCGTTTGGTGTTTCTTTCGCTGCCGCCTGCAAAATACGAAACATAGATAGGAAGCATCGGCAATAAGCACGGAGAAACAAACGTTATAATTCCCTCTAAAAACGAAATAAAATATTGCATAAACTCTTCTCCTTTATTTATATTTTATCACCGAAAGCCGAAAAATAAAGTGATCGAGTTACAGTTTCCAACATTTTATTCCAAATCAGGTTTAAAAGAAGGCATTAACTGCAATTTAAACAGGTTTCTTTGATGAAGGGTATCGATCCGTTTTTTCTTTTCGGGATCCTCAATTTTCCCTTCCCGAATATAACGATCCAATTCCGCATAGGTGAAACCGAGGTTTTCTTCATCGGTTTTCCCGCAAAGACCGTCGATGGGCACTTTATCCACCAAAACATCGGGCAAGCCCAGCAAACGGCCAATTTCCTTGATCTCCTGAACCGTTAAATGGCTGAGAGGGCTGAAATCGCCGGCCGCATCCCCATAACGAGTGGAATAACCCACCCAATCTTCTGAGAGATTACAGGTATTAACCACTCGGCCATTGCAACTTTGGGAGATCAGGTATAACGCCGACATTCTGATGCGAGGCGGCAGGTTCGTATGGCTTTGCGTACTGATTTCAAGATCGGAGGGTAAATTCTTTTTAAGTCCATCGATAGCATCCTTCACATTGATCTCATAATGTTTGATTCCTAAATGATTCACCAACAGATAGGCCATATCGATATCGTGTTGCTCTCCGCAGGGCATCAAAACCCCGATCACACGATCTTTCCCTAAAGCCTCAACGCATAAAGCAGCCGCCACAGAACTATCTTTTCCGCCGGAAATTCCAACTACAGCATTGCAACCGGGGCCATTTTCTTCAAAAAATTGTTGGATCCAAGCAATGCAATCATTTTTTACTTTCAAAGCATCAAACATCATCTGATTCTCCTTTATTAACTAATAAAACTTCATCTATTATTCTTTTGCAATCATCAATAGTACTCATTTGGCCGGCCGCCACTTTAAAAGCGGAGGCGTGATTAATCCCCTTCAAATACCATAGCATATGCTTGCGGAACTCAATACAGCCTTTCTCTTCGCCTTTATCCTCAACCGTATATTGCAACTGTTTCAAGCAAAGAGTGAAACGATTTTCCAAGGAGGTTCTTTGGGGTTCTTCTCCGTTCAGATATGCTTTAATCCGCAAAAAAACATCCGGCGAGCCCAGTGCGCCTCTGGCCAAAGCGATCCCATCCGCTTTAGTTTCCTCCAAGATACATTTAGCCGAAGGACCATCTATAACATCCCCATTGGCAATCACGGGTATAGAAACATTCTTCTTAATCTTATAAATTGCTTTATAATCGGCTTTCCCGCTATAAAACTCATCACGAGTGCGGCCATGAACAGTTAGGAAAGAAGCGTTTGCCTTTTCTATTCCTTGAGCAAAAGAAATAATATTTTCGTTAAATTCAGAAATGCCGATTCGCATTTTAACGCTAACCGGAACATTTGAACCTTCTCTGGCAGCAGAAACCAAATCATAAGCCAACGAAGGTTCGGACAAAAGGGCACTTCCCTCATGATTATTAAAAATTTTTGGTGCAGGGCAACCCATATTTAGATCAATTCCAGCCGGAGAAAACTGTTCAACAATGTAGCGGCACGCTTTATAGATGGACTCCGGTTCTCTTCCAAAAAGTTGAATAAGAAAAGGCATTTCATCCGGTGTATATTGCGCCAAGGAAACGGTTTTATCGGCTCCATAACAGATGGCTTTAGCGCTAATCATTTCCGACACTGTATAATCAGCGCCATTTTCACGGCAAATACGACGGAAACCGCTGTCACCCGGCCCTGCCATGGGCGCCAAGCCTATTAAATTGCAAGGTGAAAATCTCTCCATCGTTTAATCCTTTACTAAAATCTTTACTTGAAAATTATATCGGTTTACCCTGAAATTGTCAATATAAAAACCCCGGTCATCAGACCGGGGTTTTTAAAGAAAAAATGAATTACTTCAATTCAACGGTAGCGCCAGCTTCTTCCAACTTAGCCTTGATAGCTTCAGCATCATCTTTAGAAGCAGCTTCCTTAATAGCCTTAGGAGCGTTGTCAACCAGGTCCTTAGCTTCCTTCAGGCCCAGACCAGTGATTTCCTTAACAACTTTGATCACGTTGATCTTGGAAGCACCAGCGTTGGTCAGGATAACATCAAATTCAGTCTTTTCTTCAGCAGCAGCGGCAGCAGGAGTAGCAGCAACAGCAACAGGAGCAGCAGCGGAAACACCGAATTCTTCTTCGATAGCGTGAACCAGATCAGCCAGTTCCATAACGCTCAGAGTTTTGATTTCTTCAACAATATTCTTAATATCAGCCATTTGTTTAATCCTCCAAATTAATTAAATTAAAAGTTAAGCAGGGGTTGCTTCACTCTTCTGGTCAACAACTGCCTGAAGAGCACGAGCCAAACCGGATACATTGCCATTGAGGGCATAGAGCAACATGCAGAGCAAGCCTTCCTTGCTGGGCATATTTGCCAATTTTTCAATTTCTGCAACAGAAACAACTTTACCTTCAACAAAACCGCCCTTGATGGTGAAGTAATCATGATCCTTGCTGAAGTTATGCAGAACTTTAGCAGGAGCAACGATATCATCATTGGAAAGAGCCAGAGCAGTAGTACCGTTCAGCACGTCGCTCAACTCTTCCAGGCCGGCTTCTTTCACTGCAAAGCGGGTGAGGGTGTTCTTAACAACAGAATATTCAACGCCGGCTTCACGCAAAGCTGCACGCAACTTGGTATCATCAGCCACATTGATTCCGCTATAGTCAACCAAAACACCGGTAACTGCGTTCTGAATTTTTTCTTTCAGTTCAGCAACAACCGCTTGTTTCTGAGCAATGATTTTTTCACTTGCCATGAATCAATTTACCTCCGTTAGAATTTAAAAATGCTTCCAGGCCGCAGACGTACCCGGAAGCATTGAATTGCTTAGTTATAAGGGTACCTCTCGGCAGGAAATTAAGCTAATTCTTTAGCACCTGCTGTCTGCGAAGCATTTTCCATTGGCAATCTTAACACATAATGTTCCGATTGTCAAGGGTTAATTACATAAATTTAGATTGGTTGATCTTAACGCCGGGGCCCATAGTAGAAGCAACAACGCAACTTCTAACATACTGACCTTTAGCAGCGGCGGGTCTGGCCTTAACGATCGCACCCATCAAGGTATTGAAGTTTTCAGTCAACTTTTCAACGCCGAAAGAAACCTTGCCAACCGGGCAATGGATGATGTTGGTCTTATCCAGACGATACTCGATCTTACCGGCTTTGATTTCGGCAATTGCTTTAGCAACGTCCATAGTAACGGTGCCGGCTTTGGGGTTCGGCATCAAGCCTTTGGGACCCAACACACGGCCCAAGCGACCAACTACGCCCATCATATCGGGGGTAGCAACAACAACATCATATTCGAACCAGTTTTCGTTCTGGATCTTGGGAATCAATTCCTCGCCGCCAACAAAATCTGCGCCGGCTTCTTTTGCTTCGTCAGCTTTAGCATTCTTAGCAAAAACCAAAACCCGAACCGTTTTACCGGTTCCGTGGGGCAATACAACTGCACCACGAACCTGCTGATCAGCATGGCGGGAATCTACGCCCAACTTAACATGCACTTCAACAGTTTCGTCAAATTTAGCACGTGCAGCCTTGGTAACAGCATCCATCGCTTCATCAACATCATACAATTTTGCAGAGTCGATCAGCTTGGAGCTTTCGATATAAGACTTTCCTCTTTTCACCTAATAAATCCTCCTTTGTGGTATTACGGATAATTCCTCCCACAGTATTTGGGGCGTTATTCCTCTACGGTAACACCCATGCTTCTTGCAGTACCTGCGATCATACTCATAGCAGCCTCAATATCAACCGCATTCAGATCGGGCATCTTCTGCTCGGCGATCTTCTTTACCTGCTCTTTGGTAAGAGTGGCAACTTTGGTCTTATTGGGCACGCCGGAACCGCTTTCAATGCCAGCAGCTTTCTTGATCAGGACTGCAGCAGGCGGAGTTTTGGTAACAAAAGTGAAAGAATGATCTGCATAAACAGTGATAACTACCGGAATAATATATCCGATATCATTCTTAGTTCTCTCGTTAAATTCCTTGGCAAATGCCATGATGTTAACGCCGTGCTGACCCAATGCAGGACCAACCGGGGGCGCCGGAGTAGCCTTTCCTGCCGGAATCTGAAGTTTAATAAAACCTGTTACTTTTTGAGCCATGTCAAACACCTCCCTCGTGTTTCATGTGGTAATATAGCGGAAAGATAAAAGTACTCTCCTCCCACTTGCGTAAAACGTGCCGAAGCACGATTCAGCCTTACTCTACGGGTGCAACCTGATCGAACCCAACCTCAACAGAGGTTTCACGGCCGAACATGGAAACAACCACCTTCAGTTTGGAAGATTCGGGATAAACCTCATCAACCACGCCTACAAAACCGCTCATATTGGAAGCAACAAAGCGAATCGAATCGCCTTTCTTATAATCAGTATGAACCACTCGCTTCTCAATGCCAAGTTTATCGATCTCAGCCTGAGAGAGAGGCAACGGCTCGCTGGTGGAGCCAACGAATCCGGTTACACCCTGAATATTGCGAACGATATACCAAGTTTCATCGGTTAGAACCATTTTCACCAGAACATAGCCCGGGAAAACTTTGCGTTCATATTCCTTTTGACCCTTTTCTGTTGTTTCAACAACGGTTTCGGTCGGAACAGAGATATCTTGAATCATTTCTTCCAGTTTGCGGTTTTCGATAATCGTACGCAAATTGGTTGCAACCTTATTTTCGTATGCAGAATAAGTATGAATGGCGTACCATTTTGCCTTATCAGCCATGATAAATCCTGTTCCTTTCTTAAAATTAGCCTAATAAGCCGCCCAGCCAGTTCGTTAGGGCCTGAATTCCATTAAAGAATGCCCAGTCGAACAACCAGATAAATAAACCAACCACAACAACGCAAACGATAACGATTATAGTATTATTCAGCACTTGTTTGAAGCCGGGCCAAATAATTCTTTTGGTCATTTCGATGCGAACCTCGCGGAACCAGTTCCCGATTCTGGAAAAGACGGACTTTTTCTTTTTAGCGTTTTCTGCCATGATGCGTCCTCCTTTTTTGATTGAAACTTACTTAGTTTCTCTGTGCAAGGTATGCTTCTTACAGAACTTGCAATACTTATTCATTTCAAGTCTGTCGGGATCGTTCTTCTTGTTTTTCATTGTGTCGTAATTTCTTTGTTTGCACTCAGTACAAGCCAGCGTAATCTTGACTCTCATTTTTCGGCACCTCCTGTTTTTTTGGCCTCCCTGCAAGAAATTGAAGCACCTATTTTTTTGCACAAAAAAATAAGCCCTTCGGCAGGTACTAGCATTATAGCACACCCCTTGGTGGAAGTCAAGCCTTTTTTAAAAAAACTTTTCAGGAGCCTTTAATCACTTAAAGGCTCCTGATTATTTTTACTTTAACCGTTCCATCAGCAACTTATTGATGATCTGCGGATTTCCCTTTCCTTTGGATTGTTTCATACATTGTCCCACCAAGAAGCCCACCACATTGGTGCGGCCGTTGCGGAACTCTTCAATGGTTTGGGGATTTGCCGCAAGCACTGCCTCTACAATAGCAGACATTTCATCCTCATTGCTGTTTTGCTTCAACCCTTCCCGTTCAACGATTTCCGCAGGTTCTGCCTCTTCGTTTATCATCAAGGCCAAAACTTTCTTGGCGGCAGAACCGGAAATCGTTCCGCCATCCACCAGTTTCAATAACGCCATCAATCGAGCAGGCTGAACCGGGAATTCATTAATTTCAATGCCTTTATCATTCAGATATTTGGCAATATCGCCTAAGATCCAATTGGCAGCATTCTTTGCTAATTTTTCATCAATCGCCGTGCAGGCATCATAATAAACCGCTCGTTCATAATTCCGGGCAATAATTGCCGCATCGGTTTCAGACAATTTATAAGAAAGAACATAGCGTTTGGTTTTTTCATTGGGCATTTCAGGAATTTCTTCCTTCAACTGATCAATCCAGGCCTGTTCCAATGCAACCGGCGGAATATCCGGTTCCGGGAAATAGCGATAATCCTGCGCATCTTCCTTGGAACGCAACAAAACGTTCACGCCTTTTTCATCATCCCAACGGCGGGTTTCCTGATTGATAACGCCGCCGTTTTCCAGAATTTCAATCTGGCGGGCTGCTTCATAATCAATGGCTCTTTGCGCACCGCTGAAGGTGTTGATGTTCTTCATTTCACACCGAGTGCCGAATTCCGTTGCACCCTTGGGGCGCACCGATACGTTTACATCGCAACGTATGGAACCTTCCTGCATTTTACAATCAGAAATCCCGATATACATCAAAATCGTCCGGATCGTTTCCAGATATTCATGGGCTTCCTGAGAAGAACGCATATCCGGCTCAGAAACAATTTCAATCAACGGAACACCGCAACGGTTTAAATCCACCAATGTATAAGGAATCCCCTCTTGATGCAACAATTTACCAGCATCTTCTTCAATATGAATCCGAGTGATCCCCACTCGCTTGGTTTCTCCGTTCAGCATAAATTCCACAGCGCCATCGCGGCATAGAGGAATATCGAACTGAGAAATCTGATATGCCTTGGGCAGATCGGGATAAAAATAGTTCTTCCGATCCTGTTTCAGCATAGTGTCAATTTTACAGCCGGTAGCGTGGCCCATACGAATGGCATACTCCACCACCTTCTGATTCAAAACCGGCAACGCACCGGGCATCCCTGTGCAAACCGGGCAGCATTGTGTATTCACTTCGCCGCCAAAACTATTTTTACAAGAGCAATAGATTTTTGTCTTGGTATTCAGTTCGGCGTGAACCTCCAAACCGATTACCACTTCATATTCTCTCATTTTTTATCCTCCATACCAATCATCTTCAAAAATTCGTCTTCTTCAATGACAGGAATTCCCAGTTCCTGAGCCTTCTTTAATTTACTGCCGGGTTTATCCCCCAATATTAAATAAGAAGTTTTTTTCGAAACTGAGCCTGACACTTTCCCGCCCAGAAGTTCAATCTGCCGGCCGGCTTCCTCCCGGGACATAGAATCCAATCCGCCGCTCAAAACAAAAGTTTTTCCCGCCAGCAGATCGCCGGTTGCCTCTTTTTCATAAGGCATCTTTAAGCCGCACTCCTGCAAACGCCCCACCAAAAGGCGGTTCTCTTCTTTGGCAAAATAAGCAGATACATTTTCACCCATTATATCACCAAATTCGGGAATTGCAACAATTTCTTCTGCAGAAGCGTTCATAATGGCTTCTATGGTTCCGAAGTAATCCGCCAAAGATCGGGCCGCTTTCGCTCCAATATTCCGAATTCCCAAAGCGGCAATCACCCGATCCAGAGGCGCTTCTTTGGATTGTTCCAAAGCCGCCAATAGATTATCGGCAGATTTTTCCCCAAAGCCTTCCAATTGTGCCAGTTCTTCCCGGTTCAGCCGATAAAGATCATCTACCGTTCGAATCATATCCCGCTCCACCAGTTGATCAATAATCGCCGGCCCAAGGCCCTCAATATCCATAGCCCCTTTTGAGGCAAAATGTTCAAAATGGCGGCGGATCTTAGCCGGGCACTCTTCGTTGATACAGCGCAGGGCAATTCCGCTTTCATCCGCCTCAATCCGCCCTCCGCAAACCGGGCAAACTTCCGGCATTTCATAGAATCTAGCGTGGGGCGGGCGTTTGGAAAGATCCACTCGGACCACTTCTGGAATGATTTCACCAGCCTTCTGCACAATCACTGTATCCCCGATCCGAATATCCAGTTCACGAATAAAATTACGGTTATGCAGGGTAGCCCGGGAAACCGTTGTTCCGGCCAAGCGCACCGGCTCCAATTCCGCATTGGGTGTCATCACCCCGGTTCGGCCCACTTGAATTGTGATATCTTTTAATAACGTTGCCTTTTGCTCCGGCGGATATTTATAGGCTACTGCCCACCGAGGAACCTTGGTGGTTTCACCCAGTTTTTGACGCAGAGCAAATGAAT
>JAZNEH010000030.1:0-8766 GCA_045588515.1 Eubacteriales bacterium | reverse complement strand
TTTCTGTTATTAACCCGATTAAGGAGGAACCATAATGGATTATAATACCGTTTCCTTTCCCGGGCTGGGAATTGGAGAATTTACCATTAATCCAACCGCTTTTAAAATCACCGATAATATTACGATCGAATGGTATGCAATTATAATTTGCGTTGGAATTCTGGCGGCTTATTTTGTATGTGATCGGCTATGCCCGAAATTTGGCATCAAAAGCGACGATCTTTTGGATGCCTTGCTGGTTGGCCTGCCCCTTGGTTTTGTTGGCGCCCGTGTGTGGTACATATTGGGCGATCTGGATCAGTTTGATAGTTTTATGGAGATGATTAGCGTTTGGAACGGCGGCCTGGCAATTTACGGCGGTGTTTTCGGCGCATTGCTTGCAGCAATTATTGTTTGTCGAGTGAAGAAAATATCCTTATTTGGTATTCTGGATCTAACGGCTATTGGGTTTATGATCGGCCAGATCATTGGTCGATGGGGCAATTTTGCCAACGTTGAAGTTTTTGGCGTTCAAACAGATCTGCCTTGGCGGATGGGCGTTGGTGTGGATTGCATTGCCGAATATGTGCATCCCTTGTTCCTTTATGAATCGCTCTGGAATCTAGCGGGCTTGCTGGTGGTTTTTGCTTATCTGGATTTCCGAAAATATAAAGGGGAATTATTCCTGCTCTATATGGGGTGGTATGGAATCGGTCGTGCTTGGATGGAGGGCTTGCGTGATACAGCGTATAATCTTCATATTTTTGGATTGAGAATCAATATGGTTTTGGCAATTGCTCTGGCTGTTTTGGCAGTTGCCGCATTGATTTTCATTTATTGGAAGAAGCCGGCTCGCCTTGCAATCGAACGCATTGCGAAGCCGGATGGAGAATCGGCATATGAAGCGCAATTTTCCTATGCTGTTGAAGAAACGGACGAAGAACCCGAAGAGGAGAGTAATGATGGAAACGAAGATCATTGACGGAAAATTATGTGCCGCAAATGAACGGGCCCGCATCAAGGCCGAAACGGAAGCATTGATTGCTCGCGGTGTTCAGCCGGGCCTGGCGGTTATTATCGTGGGGGACGATAGTGCCTCTCGGGTTTATGTGCGCAATAAAATAAAAGGATGCGCTGAAGTGGGCTTTTATTCGGAAAATTATGAACTTCCTGCCGAAACCACTGAAGAAGAATTACTGACTTTAATCGAACGCTTGAACCGGGATGAAAAGATCCACGGAATTTTAGTGCAATTGCCCTTGCCGAAGCATTTGGATAAAAATAAAGTGCTGATGGCGATTGACCCTCGAAAAGATGTGGATGCGTTTCATATTCAGAACGTTGGAAAAATTATGCTGGGTCAATACGACTTTCTACCTTGCACACCTGCCGGCGTGATGCTGATGCTGAAGGAAAGCGGAATTGCAGTGGCGGGGAAAGATTGTGTTGTGATTGGTCGGAGTGATATTGTGGGCAAACCGCAGGCAATGTTGCTGTTGCACGAAAACGGTACAGTGCAGATTTGCCATTCCAAAACGAAAGATTTGGCTGAAAAAACAAGAAACGCTGATATTTTGGTCGTTGCTATCGGAAAAGCAAAGTTTGTGAATGGTGATATGATCAAAGAGGGGGCCGTTGTAATCGATGTCGGTATGAACCGGGATGAAAATGGGAAACTTTGCGGAGATGTGGATTTTGATTCCTGCATAGGGAAAGCCGGCGCTATTACTCCGGTGCCCGGCGGCGTTGGCCCGATGACGATTACGATGCTTTTGCGTAACACCTTGACTTCGGCAAGTTTAACATTAAAGGAATGATTCGTTATGATTGAAACAATAACATATATTATAAGCAATATCGGCGTGGCTTGGCCGTCCATTATAATGGGGGCCGTGGTGCCGATGGTTGTTTTATTGGCGCTGTTTTTTAGCAAAAAACGGAAATCGGTTCCCTTTGTAACGGTTTTCTATGGGTTTGGAACTTTTCTCTTGGTGTTGGTTGGAGTTGCTATTTTAACCCTACTCTTAAGCAATGCTTTTATGCCTTCAATTTCTGTTTCTAATGTAGAAGAGGCGGATCAGTATATTTATATTGGCGGAATATTGGTTTTGCTTTCATTCTATGCCGGTTCCGAAATAATTCGGATGCTCACTTTTAAATCCTGCGTTAATACAGAAAAAAATGAAGGCGTGGGCTTAACTTATGGAAGCGGGTTTATTTTGGCGCAAAACTTATTGATTTTAGGTTTGGCCTCTTCGGCCAAACTAGATTATACCCAATCTGTTGCTTTTGGAATTTTAATGATAATCAGCGGCATTGTTTATATCCTGAATAGTGCAATTGGTTATCAATTGGTTCTAACAGGCCATCAATGGATCGGATTTTCTGCTGCCGCTTCTTATTATCTCTTGTTCGCAGTGATGATTTTGTTTGCCAACATTTATGTAACTTATACCTTTGTGTTCCTGGTGTTGCTTTTTAACGCAGTGGTTGGGTATAAGTTACTTCCTCTGCCGTTTAAGAAGAAAGGGAGAGAAGAATGAGTAAGATCCTGATTTTTTATGCAGTTAGTATTTTGGCGTGTGTACTGGGCTTTTTTGGCATCAAAACCCTTGTGGAACGGGGTTTGAAAACCAGCATCCGTTGGCGCAATTTCTTTATTGGAATGTTGGCATCGGTTGTTTATTTTGCCGGTGCTTTGGTATTGATTTATATAACTTTTAATAATAACTACTACTATAATAACGCCTTCTTCCGAACGATGGTTGGAAGCCTTTATTTCGTCCTTTTGGCATTGGTGCGATTCTACGTTACCAAAAAGTTTTTCTACGATCAAAATAAAATTTCTGCCGGCCTTTCCTTCAGTTTTGGGTTTGGCTTTTCGCCGGTCTTATTTTTAGGCGTTTATTTACTCTTGATGCTACTGATTGTATCGTTCAATGCACTTTTTAATGCACCTTTTACATTGGAGGCAGATGGCATTTTGTCCTTTGCGGATAATACGCTTATCAGCGTGTTCCAGCCGGCCGACGGTCATCTTTCCTTTGCGCTGGTTTTCGTTGGTTTTGATTGTTTTGCGGTGGCATTCAGCGCTTTTATTAAACGCATCACATCCAAACATTATCATTTTGGCGCTGTTTTAGGTTGGACCTGCCTGTTTTTGTTGTTAGAAGCTGTGGCATTAATGCCTATTCCGTTTATGATGCAATTTGGCTTTCGCCATTGGCAATTGGCAATCATCGAATGGATATGTGTTGGGTTAGCAATAGTTTTGGCACTCTTCATTCCCGGAAAAGAGCCTGATCCTCATCCGGATTATCAAAGGCAGTTTGAATAAAAGCCGGGATCTGATCCGCAAAGGTGATTCCGCTTTGGTTGATAGTGATCTCATGGAAGGGAACGTCAACCAAATCATTTAAAGACGTATATTTTTCCAGATAGGGCGTAACCGCTGCGGCGGGGATGGTATGGCCGGAATAAACGATGGTATGTACCGTTAGCATACCGTTTCCAAGTTCATTTTCGCTTAAATGTCCGTTGATGCGCACGTTTTTACCTTTCAACCCTCCTAAAAAGGATTGATAGGGTTTTAATTCGTCTGCAACGGCCGCTAAAGTGGAAAGGCTGGTGATGGTTGCCGTTATGTTGAAATCGCCGTCTTCGCCCCCTTGGAAGGATACGTTTTCTAATAATTCCAGTTCTTGCAAATTGGCTTCAATGAGCTGAGCAAAAGAATGGTTGCTGATAAATCCGTTCTGTTGAACCTGCGGAACCGCCGGCGTTGGGCTCGGAACTATTTCGCTGTTGGAATCCTTGCGGGAAGATAGATATCCGGCAACAGTGAATCCGATGATGAGAATGGCGATAAAAAATGCGGTCCACTTGAACTGATAGTAACTGAATTCTTTTTTCATAAAAGTATATAAACCTTTCTATAGTTTTGAAACGGAGGGATTCAAATGAAAACAAAACATATGGTAGCGCTGGTGTTTGGCATTATTTGTATTGCCATTCTGAGTATTGTGTTGGTTCTTTCATTAGGAAAGAAGCCGGAGGAGCCTGCTTTGCAAGAGGAACAACAAGAGATCGCGGTTGATAATCCTGCGGATCGTTCCGAACCGGATGTGCAGACGCCGACAGATGGCGAAGAGCAAACGCCGGATTCTACGGAAACGAATGAGCCTGATGAGGAAACGCCGGATGATAATGAAACAGACCCTGATACGCCAGTAAGCAGTGATCCCGAACCGGAACCGCCTGTGAATAATACTCCCGAAACAGATGCTGAGGAACCAACGTTTTCTGCAAACCCGGTGGATACTTCCACGAAAGAGGCGATTCAAAAGATCCTGAATGATCCATTTATGATCCTGGTGAATCGAGAACGGAAAGTTTCTTCGGATTATGTTGCTTCTGATTTGGTCTATTTTAATGATTATCAGCTGAATTCCACTTGTTCGGCGGCTTTGCGAAAAATGGTGAATGCCGGAAAATCGGCCGGTTATAGTTATATTTTGTATTCCGGCTATCGGACTTATACCAGCCAATATAATAAATATTATAATAAGATTGCTGGCTATAAGAATAACGGTTATTCTGAGGAAGAAGCCATTCGGCTCACCGATCAATATTATGCTCCGCCCGGTGGAAGCGAGCATCATACCGGCTTAGCGGCCGATGTTTGTATTCCATCGGTTGTTAATAAATATGGGATGTTGCATGAGAATTATGAATATACCGATGAATTCCTTTGGTTTTCTCAAAATGCGCATAAATACGGCTTTATTTTGCGCTATCCAAAGGGAAAAGAAAGCATCACAGGGTATAATTATGAACCTTGGCATTATCGCTATGTGGGGGTTGATATTGCAACTGAGATTTATAACCGCGGGCTAACGATGGAAGAATATGTTTACGAACTGGAATCTAAACTGGCCGCAATGAATTGAATAAAAGAGGAAGGAAAAACATTTGTTTTTCCTTCCTCTTTTGGTATAATCAGACCATTTTGGAAACAATAAATCAGAGGTGAGTTGAATGGCTGTCAGCGTTATGCGGTGTATTATTTTATATGTGGCTGTCATTTTAGCAGTTCGTATTATGGGAAAACGTCAAATCGGAGAATTGCAACCCTCTGAATTGGTGATTACGATGATCCTTTCCGAACTGGCGGCACTGCCTTTGCAAGATGTGAATATGCCGTTGATCTGGGGTATCATGCCGATGTTTTTAATGGTGGCTTTGGAATTGATTATGTCCTTTATAACGTTGAAATCAATGAAAATGCGGCGTCTATGCTATGGAAGCCCTATTATGCTGATCTATGGCGGGCAGGTGAATCGGGAAAATTTATTAAAAACTCGGGTTTCTATGGAAGATATAATGGAGGCTATGCGAGGGCAGGGGATTTCAACGATAGAAGATGTACAAACGGCAGTTTTAGAAACCAACGGAACCGTTTCGATTTTTCCAAAACCCGAAGCAACGCCGCCCACGGCCAGGGATATGAGGATGAAACTGAAAGATGATGGAGGAATTCCCGCTATCATTGTAATGGATGGGCGTTGCGTTGAAGGAAATATGAAATCCAAAAAGATCAGCGAAACGGATTTGGAAGTTATTTTAAAAAATTACGGAGTTTCCTTAAAAGATGTTTTTATGCTAACGATTGATGATGGCGATAAAACTTATTTAATAAAGAGAGATCAGGTATGAAGCGAATTTTTGGTTGCTTTTTTGGAATCATTGCGTTTGTTTTGGCGGTAAGCATCTTTGATGCGGTTTTTATGAGTTCTTTTGCAAAAGAAGTAAATGAAAGGCTGGATGCGGTGGATCGGGCAGCAACGATGGAAGAGATCGAAAAAGAAGTGGCGGCGCTGGAACGTATTTTTAAAGAGCGTGATTTTTGGCTTCATCGTTTGGTGCCAACCAATCGGCTGGAAGAAATAGAGGTTTCATTGGCCAAAATAAAGGCTTTTAATGTTGCAGGAAACGAGGATGAATGTTTGGGTATTTCGGCCGAAATTCGTTCTAGAGTGAATCAATTATATTCAACCGGCTTTTACCGGTGGTACCAATCTTGGTTCAAACGCATAGGATAATGCAGAATAAAGAAAGGAGGATTTTTATGAGAAATCAGTGCGTTTTTAAAACGATTGGCTGCTTGGCAGCAGCTGTTGCGGCCGGGATTCTCATTCAGATCTTTCTTCCTGATATTCTGATAATTGCGATTTGCTGTATTTTGATTGCTATAATGGGAATCGTGATTGCGAAACTGATTTAAGGAGGAAGGGTCTATGCAGGTTGTTGTGGTAAAACCGCCGAAATTTATGCGGAGTATTTTAAGGCGCTTGTTTGGGATACATAGTGAACATTGATATGGAATAGATGGGCATTGGCTTGCATATAGATTAATAAAAAACAAAGGAGCCAATGCCCATGGAATGTAATGAACAACAATCAATGGTATCAGCAACCAAAACGCTGTATGAAAACTTTTTAGAAGAGAAATGCGAAACCGATTTTTTAATTCCGGATTATTATCCGGCGGCAGAAAAAATCATTCATTGCTCGGCTTATCCGGTGGTGAGCAGTAAGGAAATCGTTGGGGATCGGCTGAATTTGGAAGGCACTTGCAGGTTTACGGTTATCTATCAGGGAGAAGAGGAAAGCGGGATTAAATCGCTCACAGAAACCGTTCGGTTTGAAGAAAGTTTGCCGGTGAAAGATGCGGGAAAAGATCCCTGGGTACAGGTAGCGGTTCGAATGAGTTCCACGTCCTGCAGATTGCTAAATCCCCGAAAAATCAACTGCAGAGCAATTGCATCGGTTGCCATCAAAGTGAAAGAACAGCAAAATATGAAAATTATTGATGCAATGGATTGCGAAGGGATGGAAACGCTATTTGCGCCTGTTTCGATCTATACCGTTTTAGAACATCCCTATGATTCTATCAAAGTTCAAGGGGAGATCGAAGTTCATACTCCTATACAGGATGTTTTGAAAATCGACGGTTTTGTATCTGTGAAGGATGTGAAGATCTCCGCCGGAAAAGCGCTGATGAAAGGCGTTTTGAATTTGTTTCTGCTATTTACGCCGGAAGCAGATCCTCAGAAAGTGGAAGCCACTTCCACTGCAATTCCGTTTACGCATATTCTGGAAACCAGAACCCAAAGCGAAGAGTGTTCGATGGAGGTTCAATCCTGTATTCGCAGTGTGCGGGCAGATGTGGAAACGGATGGCGATGGTAAAAACCGTATGATCGCCATTACTGCCACTCTGCAAACGGAAGGTGAAGTTTTTCAAAATATCAGGCAAGATCTTTTGATGGATGCCTATTCCAATACATATCCGCTGGAATTGGAAAAGAGCCAACTGGTTTTGGAAGAACTGGCAGAGCGTTGCGAATTAAATGAAACTCTTCGCCATACGTTGGCTATTGATGTGGAATCGGCAGAAATTCTGCAAATGACAGCCACACCGATGATCCAAAAAATTTCCGGCCAAGGAAATACGCTTGCAATCGATGGTGTTTTGGATATTACAATGATGCTTGCGGAAGGGAATCACTATCACGCCATTGACAAGTCTTTGCCCTTTACACTAAACAAAGAACTTCGCCAATTAGATGGACGTATGCGATGTGAAATTCATCCGGAAGTGATCTCTTCCAGTTGGGTGATGAACGGCGAAAAGGCAGAATTAAAAACGGAATTAAATTGTTCCTTGCTGATTTTGGCTCGAAACAATTATGAAGTCATCTCCGATGTTCGATTGGATGATGAACACCCTTGTGCTAAGGGAGAACGATCTCCTTTGGTTGTATATTATGGGGATAAAGGCGAAAGATTATGGGATATTGCACGCCGTTATTCCACTTCGGTTGCAACAATAAAATCCGTCAACGGCTTGGATCAAGATCAATTGGAGGATAAGAAACTGCTACTAATCTCCCGGGCATAAAAAATACCGTGCTTTTTTGACATAAAAAGCACGGTTTTTTATTGCTTTATATTAAATTAGATGTTATAATATATTATTATTTCAGTTAGAGAGGGGGGTTCGAAATGCGTAAATGGAATATCAAAGAGCAAGATGAAACGTTGGTGACGCATTTGGCTGAAACCCTCCGTTGCGAATCTTTTTTTGCCCGGATCTTAATTAACCGGGGCTTGAAATCTATAGATGCGATCCGAAATTTTTTGGGTGCCGATCGTTCTTCTTTGCTGGATCCGTTTTTGTTTAACGGAATGTCTGAAGCAGTTGAAACCATTGGGGCGGCCATTCGGAATAATGAAAGAATTACTGTTTACGGCGATTATGACGTGGATGGAATAACTGCAACAGGGCTCTTAGTGAAGTATCTTCGTTCATTGGGCGGGGATGTGAACTATTATATCCCCAGTCGTTTTACTGAGGGCTATGGGGTGAACCCGGATGCAATTAGAAAATTTGCAGAAGAAGGCACACGCCTTTTGATTACGGTTGATACCGGCATCACAGCGATTTCTGAAGAGAAAACAGCCAGGGAATTGGGAATGAACGTGATTATAACCGATCACCATGAATGTCAGGCCCAAGTTCCGAATACTTTGATTTTAAATCCTAAATATTCCGAATGTGCCTATCCATTTAAGGATCTGGCCGGAGTTGGCGTTGTTTATAAGTTGGTTACCGCTATAGATCGGATCTATGGAAACGGTTCTGCGGCAGAAGAGTATGTGGATTTGGCGGCGATCGGAACAATTGCAGATATTATGCCGTTGCACGGAGAAAATCGTTTTATTG
>JAZNEH010000029.1:0-4977 GCA_045588515.1 Eubacteriales bacterium | reverse complement strand
AATTCTCAAATTTCTGGCTTTAAGTTTTGTTAATCGCTTTCCGGAGTTTTTCTCTAAAATCTCCTCAAAAATACAATTAACGGGTCCTTCTTTTATGATGCTGTTTAATTTTCAAAGTCCGCTGCTTCCCTGCTCTTTTTTTGCAGGTGCCTGAATATGATAACATTTTCTATTTCAAAAGTCAAGCATTATTTTTAAAAAAATTCAAAAAAATATGCCCCCGAAAAATCGGGGGCATATATAGCGTTTTAGCAGCCCAAATCCTCAACATACAGTTCTCTTACTACATTCTCATCAGCCTTGGGTTTATTGCGTTCTGCCAGAAATTTGGATGCAACCTGCGGGAAAAGCGCATAAGAGAGCACATCTTCTTCGCATTTTGCTAAGTCGCCGGCTTCAGCACGGTATTTTTCCAGTTCGGGTTCCAGAAGATCAGCGGGGCGGCAGGTGATCACTTCATCGTCGCCAATGGCTTTTTTACGGATCTCCTCATTAACCTCGCCGGGAACCTGACCGTATTCACCCCGGAGCAAGCCTTTGGATTCCTTCGTTACCATCTTATAACGCTCGCCGGTCAGCACGTTCATCACAGCCTGGGTACCGACGATCTGGCTGGTGGGGGTTACCAAAGGAGGATAACCAAAGTCTTTCCGAACTCTGGGCACCTCGGCCAGGGCTTCGTAATACTTATCCTCGGCACCGGCCTGTTTTAATTGGGAGATCAAGTTAGAGAGCATACCACCGGGCACCTGATAAAGCAGAGCCTTGATATCCACATTCAGCACTTTAGGATCCAAAGTCCCCTCTGCCTTCATCTTATCGGCAACGCCACGGAAATGGGCGGCCACATCGCTAAGTTTATTCAGATCCAAACCGGTATCCCGGGGCGTATTCTGCAGAGTAGCAACCAGGGCCTCGGTAGAAGGCTGGGCAGTACCGTTGGCCATGGGGCTTAAAGCACAGTCCACAATATCCACGCCGGCCTGAACCGCCATCAGGTTCACCATATCGCCGGTGCCGCTGGTGTTATGGGTATGCAGATGGATGGGGATATTCACCGCATCCTTCAGTTTCTTCACCAAACTATAGGCTTCCATAGGCAGGAGCAGGTTTGCCATATCCTTGATACAGATGGTATCGGCTCCCATACTCTCCATCGTTTTAGCCAAGTTTACAAAATAATCCTCGTTATGAACGGGGCTGGCGGTATAACTGAAAGCGGCCTCACAGATCCCGCCGTATTTTTTACAGCTCTTCATTGCCTGTTCCATATTACGAATATCGTTCAGCGCATCGAAGATCCGCACCACGTTGATGCCGTTTTCGATGGATTTTGCCACAAAGGTATCCACCACGTCGTCGGCATAGTGCTTATAGCCCAGAATATTCTGACCCCGCAGCAACATCTGCTGTTTGGTCTTGGGCAAGTGCTTTTTCAAGATCCGCAGGCGTTCCCAGGGATCTTCGTTCAAAAAGCGCATACACACATCAAAGGTAGCGCCGCCCCAACATTCCAAAGACCAATAGCCGATATCATCCAACCGTTCCAAAGCAGGGATCATATCATCGATCTTCATCCGGGTGGCCGCCTGAGATTGATGGGCGTCCCGCAGAATCGTATCTGTTATAAATAAAGGTTTCTTTTCCATATTATATTAAACGCTCCTTATCCGAACATTGCAATCAAGGCGCCGGCGGCAATTGCCGAGCCGATAACGCCGGCCACATTGGGGCCCATAGCGTGCATCAGCAAGAAGTTGCCGGGATCTTCTTTCTGGCCCACCACCTGAGAAACCCGGGCCGCCATCGGAACAGCAGACACACCGGCCGAGCCGATCAGGGGGTTGATCTTCTTCTTTAAGAAGAGATTCATAAACTTCGCCAGCAGAACACCACCGGCCGTTCCCAGGCCAAAAGCGATCACACCCATTACAATGATCTTGATAGTTTCCCACCGCAGGAAGGTTCCGGCAGTGGCAGTGGCACCAACGGTGATGCCCAAGAAAATCGTTACAATATTCATCAATTCATTCTGAACTGTTTTGCTCAGCCGTTCCGCCACGCCGGTTTCACGGAAAAGATTGCCCAACATCAGGCAACCCACCAAAGCGGCGGCAGAGGGAACCAGCAAGGCAACAAATGCAGTTACCATAAAGGGGAAGATGATTTTTTCGGTTTTGCTGACCGGGCGCAACGTTTCCATCCGGATAGCACGTTCTTTTTTGGTTGTCAGCAATTTCATAATAGGCGGCTGGATCACGGGAACCAACGCCATATAGGAATAAGCGGCAACCGCAATAGGCCCTAAAAGATCCGGAGCCAATTTAGAGGTTACGAAGATCGCAGTGGGGCCGTCGGCACCGCCGATGATGCCGATGGAACCGGCTTCCGCCTCGGTGAATCCCATATAGCGGGCGGCCATAAAGGTAGCAAAAATACCCAACTGTGCCGCCGCACCCAACAACAAACTTTTGGGATTGGCAATCAAGGGACCAAAATCAGTCATAGCGCCAACGCCCAAGAAGATCAAGCAAGGATAAATTCCTAATTTCACGCCCAAATAAAGATAATCCAATAAACCGGCGGTGACTTCCTGCACGCCGGTTCCCAGCAACGTGCTCCCCGCATAAAGAGAACCGTTTTGAACTGTGGCTTCCAGCATATCGATCACAATGCCGGCATTTTCCCGAATGATCTGACCGGCGCTGTTTACGATGGCGCCGTTGCTATTAATGGTGGCGATACCATCCAAAGAAAGGCCGGAAAGATGGCCGAAGACCAGATTCCCATAGTTACTGGTGAGGCAGACGGTGCCGTTTTGCAAAATAGAATACTCAAATCCTTCCAGATGCACCAGATTGGCTGAATCAATAAAATGGGCACCGCCGAAAAGATCCCAGTTTACATGCCCGCCGGCAAAGAGTTGCTCATGGAACATCTCGGCGCCGGGCAGGTTGGTGAGCAACATACCGAAAGCGATAGGCAACAAAAGCAAAGGCTCAAACTGCTTCACAACAGCCAGATATGAAAGCAAAAAGGCTATACCGATCATAATCAGACATTTCCAATTATCGCCGTCGGCAAACATAGAAAAGCCCGTTTGATTTAAAAAGTTAACAATAGATTGAAGCATTGGAATAACCTCCCGTTCAAGAGATTACTGAATGGAGCAAAGAACATCTCCGGAGGCCACAGATGCCCCTTTTGCAATGTTAAGTCCTGCAACAGTACCATCGCAAGAAGCCATAATTTCATTTTCCATCTTCATTGCTTCCAGAACGAAAAGAACATCGCCCTTCTTAACAGCATCGCCATTGGCAACGTTCACAGCCAGAATGGTGCCGGGCATAGGAGCAGTTACGCTTTCACCACCGGCAGGAGCGGCAACGGGAGCAGCCGCAGGAGCAGGGGCTGCAGCGGGAGCGGCGGCAGGAGCAGAAGTAGCGGCGCCTTCCATCACTTCCAAAGTCACTTCATACAACGTACCATTTACATTTACTTTATAAACTTTCATTTTTATATCCTCCTCAGATTTTCTTTAATGATACAATTCGGATCGCTTGAACGTCCGTTCCTAATTCTTCAGCAGCGGCACACGCAATAGCGGCCACCAATTCCCCTCGGTTCGGGATCGCCGCAACAACGGGCGCAGGCGCAGTTTTAGCCGGTGCAGAAGCGGCAACCGGAGCCTCTTTCTTTCCGGTCAGGAGTCGCATTACGCCCCCCATCAGACTGCATAAAACTACGATACAGATCAATCCGACAAAAACAATGCCGATTCCCAGCAGAACAACATTTCCTACCGGCATACTGCCTGCAATCATCTTAAATTCCAGCATTCATCTTCATCTCCTTTCAATGAAAACCACATATTTTCCATTGTAGTCAATTTTACCATTTTATTCAAGTTCTGTCAACGGTTGAGCGGGTAAAAATCTCTCTTTTTTAAAAAAAGAACTTAACCTTGATATTAAGTGAATATTATGATATAGTATGTTAAGAAATGTTTACATTATCAATCGGAGGAATTCCAATGAGTTTTTTGTGGGAAACTTTTCTGGGCAAATTATTGATGACCTTTTTGGTGTCGATGGTGCCCATTATCGAATTGCGGGGTGCGATCCCTATCGCCACTGCCCACGGCCTGGATTGGCAGATTGCGATCCCCATTGCTATCATCGGCAACTTGATCCCGGTTCCTTTCATTATTATCTTTATTAAGAAGATTTTTGCTTGGATCCGTAAAGTAATGCCGAAATTGAACGGATTTGTTACCAAATTGGAACAACGGGCCGAATCCAAGCGGGAGACCGTTGAAAAATACGCCTTTTGGGGCTTGTTTATCTTCGTAGCGTTCCCCCTGCCCGGCACCGGTGCTTGGACCGGCGCCCTGATCGCCGCTATGATGGATATGAAGCTGAAGCGTGCCTTCCCCTCCATCCTGCTGGGTGTGATCACCGCCGGCATTATTGTGGCCTTTGTTTCCTACGGCGCCGCCGCCCTGTTCTTCTAAACCGAAAAAGCCTGCCGCACATCAGCGCGGCAGGTTTTCTTTTTTGATCACATTTAAATTAGGTTAAAGTTGACCGAAGACGAGGGAACTCCGTTCTCTGTCTTTGTATCACCTGTCTTTACTCTGATAATTATTTTACACTGTTTTACAGCGTATTCAAGAGCAGTTTTGGTGCCACTCTTTGGGGCGGTTGAGGGTTTCCGCCCATCGTAATATATTATGCAATAATGGCTGTGATCTATCATCTCATAATTACGCTCAACGTAGGCGGCTCTACCTGCGTTTAATATTTTTTCGGGGTAATAGGTATCCTCATAACTTTCCAGTAAATAGTTCTTATAATACTCACTGATATATGGATATTCTGCTCGCACATAAACCCTTTTTATGTGCGGGTATTTTTCTTTTAATTCCGTAACAAGTTCAAGACATAGGCGATCAAAACGGCTCTTGCTCCCGAAAAG
>JAZNEH010000028.1:0-1859 GCA_045588515.1 Eubacteriales bacterium | reverse complement strand
CCCTTTAAGAAGCACATCCCCGCCTTCACCGAGGCCGCCGACGATACCATTGAAAATTATCTGAAAATTTCCGTGGAAGATGCCAAGGCCTGCCCCCGCTACAGCGCACGGGTGGTGAAAAATGTGAAGATCGGCCCCTCTCCCCTTTGGCTCCGGAACCGGCTTTATGCCGTTGGTGTTCGGCCCATCAACAACATCGTGGACATTACAAACTACATTATGTTGGAATACGGCCAACCGATGCACGCCTTTGATTATCGGGATATCCGGGGCAAAGAGATCAAGGTGAAAATGGCCGCTGACGGCGAAAAATTTGTAACCTTAGATAATCAGGAACGTACCCTTTCTTCCACGATGCTGACCATCGCCGATGGCGAAGGCACCATTGCCGTTGCCGGTATTATGGGTGGTTTGAACAGTGAAGTGAAAGAGGATACTGCCACCATCGTTTTTGAATCTGCTAACTTTGACGGCGTTACCGTTCGGAAAGCATCCCGGGCTTTGGGCCTGCGCACCGATGCTTCTTCCCGCTATGAAAAGGGTTTGGATCCCGCCTTGGTGGAAGGAGCGTTGGACCGTGCTTGCGAACTGGCCGAGCAATTGGCCGGCGCCACCGTTGTGGCCGGAAAACTGGATATCAACAACGACACCCGGCCGGTGCATAAAGTTACGATGCGCCCTGATAAAGTGAACGCCTTCCTGGGCACTGAAATCAGCGAAACCTTTATGAAAGAATCTTTGGAAATGCTGGAATTCCAGGTAGACGACAGCAAAAACCCCTGGAGTGTTTTAGTTCCCACCTTCCGGGATGACGTGGAAGGCGAAGCAGATCTGGCCGAAGAGATCGTTCGCCTTTACGGCTATAACAACATTCCCACCACTCTGGTGCATATGGCCACTACCCAAGGAATGTTGACCCCTGAGCAAACGATGCAGAAAACGATGGATCAGGCGCTCTTGGCCGCCGGTTACAGCGAAATCTGTACCTATAGTTTCATCAGCCCTAAAATTTACGATAAACTGCTTCTGCCTGCCGATAGCGCCTATCGCCAGTGTGTAACCATCTCCAACCCCTTGGGCGAAGATACCAGCGTAATGCGCACCACCGCTCTGGGCAGTTTGCTGACCGCTCTGACGACCAACTATAACAACCGCAATCTGGTTGCACGGCTATTTGAGCCCGCCACCACCTACACCTATACCGGCAAAGATACCCTGCCCATTGAGCAGATCGAATACGTTTTCGGCTGCTATGGTAAGGATGAAAGTTTCTACACCCTGAAAGGGGCCACGGAACAACTGCTGACCGCCGCCGGAATCCCCTTGAGCGAAGTGGAATTTGTTCCCGCAAAGGATTATCCCACATTGCATCCCGGCAAAACTGCGGATCTCTTCTACCAAGGCAAGAAGTTAGGTTTCATTGGCGCCATCCATCCCTCGGTTCCCGCCAAGTTTGGCCTGCCCAACGATGTTTTTGTTGCCAATCTCTATTTCAACGAAATAATGGCCGCCGAAAAACCGGCGAAGGAATACCATAGTTTGCCCAAGTTCCCCGCCACCACCCGGGATCTGGCCTTCCTTTGTGAAAAGAGCCTGACGGTTGGTTCTATGGAAAAGGTGATGAAAGAGAAGGGCGGTAATATTCTGGAGAAGGTGGAACTATTCGATATCTACGAAGGAAAACAGATTGCCGAGGGAATGAAGAGCGTGGCCTTCAGCCTGACCTTCCGGGCTTCTGACCGCACTTTGAGCGATGAGGAGATCGACTACATCATCGAATCCATCAACAACTTTTGATTGGGAAAGAGGTTTCCTATGGGTCTAGAGAAGGACGCACTGCAGCCGCAGCTTTCTGTTCC
>JAZNEH010000027.1:0-3141 GCA_045588515.1 Eubacteriales bacterium | reverse complement strand
TCACAGAACGACATGGCTACGATCCGACTTTTGAACTGTAACAGAATAGCCTTGTTGGCAAAGGCGATCCACAATCTCAAACATATTCTTTTTGGATTTCATCATTCCTGCTTTGGGATTTATGATGACCAATGCGCTTTTAGACATGGCAGTTCCTTCCTTTCAAGTATATTATATCGGTTTTTAAAAAAATTTCAATGGAAATTTTGTAAACAGTATGGTATAGTATGTTTGATATGAAAGGAGTATGAGATTATGAAAGGAATTCCCAATAAGGAAAATCCCATTTTTCAATTTTGGAAGGTGCTTTGGGTCTTTGCTCCCTCTACGGCGTTTTTGGCTCTGATTATCGGCTTTTTTAGTTTAAACACAGGGATGACCGGCTTTTTGCCGCCGTTCAGTTATGCGGCGGTTATTATGATCGCTTCGGTTTTTTCCCCTATATATATGTTACCCGCCTATTTTGCTTATAAATGGAATCAGCCCCGCCGGCGCCGGATACTATGGCTAAATTTATTGCTGGGTTGGACATTGATTGGATATTTCTTTTGCTTTGTGAAGGCAACGGCTAAATAAAAACAAGTCATTGGGGCAAGTTAACACCGGGAGGTGTTGCACCAATGAAAAGAAGTGAAAAAATGGTATCGTTCACTCTGGGTTTTTTGGGGTATCCTTTGCTGGAGTTGCTTTGGCGGGGGCGCACCCATTGGAGTATGGCATTGGCAGGCGGAGTGGCTTTGCGGCTTTTGTTTCCCATCTGCGGAAAAAAGGAAGTTCGGGGCGTTTGCCTGAAGGCCGCCGCCGTTATCACCGGGGTGGAATTGGTATTTGGTTGTATCTTTAATCTGATCCTGCGATGTAAAGTTTGGGATTATTCGCAAAAGCCAATGAATCTTTGGGGGCAGATCTGCCTGCCCTATTGTTTTCTTTGGTTTTTGCTGGGATATCCCATTAAGATTTTATGTTTGGGGATCCGCAAATTTTGTAAAAATATGAGGTAATCAAGGATGGTTGTTCTCGGGAACAGTTGGGATGCCTTATTGGCTCCCGAATTCAAAAAAGAATACTATTTACAATTGCGGGAATTTTTAAAATCCGAATATCGCACTCAAACGATCTATCCTCCTATGGGAGATATTTTCAATGCATTGAAAGCCACTTCCTATGAAGGGGTGAAAGCAGTGATCCTGGGCCAGGATCCCTATCACGGCCCGGGCCAGGCCCACGGGATGTGTTTTTCGGTGCAAAAAGGGGTGGAACCGCCGCCTTCTTTGAAGAATATCTTTAAAGAACTGGAACAGGAACTGGGCATCACGCCGCCCAACCACGGCTATTTGGAAAAGTGGGCCCGGGAGGGGGTTCTTCTTTTGAACACGGCCCTGACCGTTCGGGCAGGGGCCGCTGCTTCCCATCGGGGAAAAGGCTGGGAACCCTTCACCGATCGGGTGATCGAACTTTTGAACCGCCGGCCGGAACCGATCGTCTTTTTGCTTTGGGGCAGCCATGCCAGAGGCAAGAAAGAACTGATTACCAATCCGCAACATCTGATTTTGGAATGTGCCCATCCCAGCCCCTTATCGGCCTATAACGGCTTTTTCGGATGTGGGCATTTTGCCAAAACCAACGAGTTTTTAATCAAACAGGGAAAAGAGCCCATTGATTGGGATTTAAAGGAGTAAAAAAATGAGTATTGAAAAAGTAGCGTTCGGCATGGCCGATCAATACACCATCCGGGGAACGGCCGATCTGAGCGTCAGCATTCTTACATACGGTGCCACCATTCAGGCTATTCATTATAAAGGCGTGGATGTGGCTTTGGGTTATAACGCTCTGGAAGATTATCAAAAGATGGGCGGCTATATCGGGGCAACTGTGGGCCGCTATGCCAATCGCATCGCCGGCGGGAAATTCACGCTCAACGGCGTGGAATATAACGTGGGCTGCAACGAAGAAGGCCGAGGCCATCTCCACGGCGGAAAAATCGGTTTGGATAAAAAGATCTGGAAGGCCGAACCGCTGAACGGAACGGCCCTGCGGCTCACCACGGTTTTGGCCGATGGGGAAGAGGGCTATCCCGGCGAACTGCAGGTGGGGGTTCTTTTTGAAGTGGCCGAAAATACCCTGCGGATCACTTATGAAGGATTATGCGATCAGGATACGGTCTTTAATCCCACCAACCATTGCTATTTCAATCTGAACGGACAGGATGGAGCGCCCGTTACCAACCATCTTTTGCAGATCAATGCGCAGGCTTATACGCCGGTGGACAATCTGCTGATCCCCACCGGCGAACTGCGCCCGTTACGGGGCACGGCCTTTGATTTCACAGTTGCGAAGCCGATCGGCAAGGATATCAACGCCGATGATCCCCAGATCAAACTGGGGGCAGGCTACGATCATAACTTCTGCTTGCAGGGCGAGGGATTCCGGCTGGCGGCATCCGCTTCTTCGCCGGCCACAGGATTTCGGATGGAATGTTTCACCGATCAACCCGGTGTGCAGGTTTATACCGGTAATTATCTGGAAAACCCTGTGGGGAAAAGCGGGCCTATGGGCAAGCATCAGGGGTTCTGCCTGGAAACCCAGACCTATCCCGATGCACCCAATCATCCGGCCTTCCCCTCAGCCACGCTTCCGGCCGGAAAACCTTTCCGTTCTGTAACGGAATATCGATTTTTCGACTAAAACCGATTTTGGTTGCAATGCCTAACTTCCTTCAAAATTGGGCGGCGGATTTCACATAATGTGCAAAAAATGCAACATAGAGTGGTTTATTTTTTTGAACTCTTATGTTAAAATATATCTGTATGATGGCATCTTTTATAAAAAAGGTGCGTAATGTGTATTTTTAAGGAGGACTTGTATATGTTCAAGAAACAGGCAAGAGCATGGTCCGCAATCTTAGTGGTATGTATGCTTCTCTCTCTGTTGGCCACCTTTGCGCTTCCTGTAAGCGCCGAAGGGGAACCGACTCTCTATTTTGATGAAGTCGTTTCCGAAACAGGGTTGATCGATACTACTAATTTTAAAGACATCAGCGACTATGATGATTCTACTAAAGTTTATAAGGTCAGCGATCGGGCCGGCCTTGAAAAATTGAACAGTCTGGTATTGGGCGGGAAAACCCTTGCAGGGGTAACC
>JAZNEH010000026.1:0-3191 GCA_045588515.1 Eubacteriales bacterium | reverse complement strand
TCCGTTGGTGATTTCATTTTCAACCGCCCAAAGAACAGCATCATAATAATAACTTCCATTGGCCACATCCACAAAAGGATTGGCAGAGCCCACCTTGGGTTTCCCTTGGGAACGGTGGAGGAAGGTAACACTTTGGGCCCGGGTGCAGGTTTCTGCCGGGGAGAATGTTGTTTCGGTGGTTCCGTTGGTGATCCCTTTTTCAACCGCCCATAGAACGGCTTTATAATAATACGCATTGGGATCCAGATCGATAAACGGATTGGCGGAGGAAGAAGGTTCCGGTTTTCCGTTGGCCCGCCATAGGAAGGTTACGATCTGGCCACGGCTGCAGGTCATATCCGGAGAGAATTTATTTTTTTCGGTTCCGTTGGTGATTTCTTTTTCCACCGCCCAAAGTACGCCCTCTTCATAATAGGCGTCTGCCGGCACGTCAATAAAGGAAATCACCGGCTTTTGAGGTTCTGTCGTTCCATCGTAATCCGTTGCAGAAATGGGATAAGCCGCCTGAAATTCCGGCGTTAAAAACTGAGGATCCGATTGATGCTCCAAAAAGGTGGAGGTTCCCTTTAGATAGTAATGATAATCCGTTGCGGCCCGGTCCCAAGTGGTGTCTAAATAATAATATTGGCCACCCAACTTGGCGATGTTCCAGGCGTGTTTTTCGTTCATAGATTGGCCGGAAATGATCCGGCAATCAACGCCCAACGAAAGGGCCATCCGATAAAAGAGATTGGCATACCCTTGGCAAACAGAAATCTGATCGATCAACGCCGCATAAGCGGAATACTTCAAGGTATAGGCATCATTTTTCAGATTTGTGAAATCATATTGCACGGTAGAAGTAATATATTCATAAATTTTGGCAATCTTTTCATATTCAGTGGCGTTTGCTAAATTCCAAGAGGCCAAAAGTTCATTGATTTTATTTTCCACCTCCAATTCTTGCTGGGCAGTGGTATAATAATGAACCTGATAGGCCACGTCTACTTGGAATTGATCCCCCGCCTGGGTGATGGTTGCGTGGGCCTCATAATCTTCCATATGCTTTTCCAGATAATCCCCTTCCGTGGGATTTCCGGTGTGGGCCAGTGCCTGGGCCATCACATAAGCAAGATCCGCCTCCGTGGGTTGCTGAGCCATCAAGAAGGAAACCTTGATCTCCGGCTGGCGAGCCACCATCCCTGCCCGCAATTGAGTAATAGCAACGTTCACTCCGGCGGGAGCAGTTTCTTCTGCAGCCACAGAAAAGGCCATAGAAACAACCATTAAAAGAACTAACACAAAACTAATACAGCGTTTAAACATCGATCTATGTTTCACCTTTCAGTTATAATAGTTCTATTTTACTCCTTCTCTTGAAACTCGTCAATAGATAAATGGATTTCTCTGCAATTTATTTCTTGACAGTTTTGGAAAAAGCCATTATAATATAATGAGTTTGGAGGAGTATCGAAGTGGTCATAACGAGGCGGTCTTGAAAACCGTTTGGGTTCACGCCCACAAGGGTTCGAATCCCTTCTCCTCCGCCAAGAAAAAAGCACTTGCAATAGCAAGTGTTTTTTTTAGTTATATTCGCCTTTCGGCGAGTGATATTGCTACGCAGTGATATTCGGCTAACGCCGAGTGATATTGCCCTTCGGGCAGTTTTAAAGGCGAATATAATATCACTGAAACCGTAGGTTTCAATATCACTTTTATGAAATAAAAATATCACTGTGCCATAGGCACAATATCACTAAAAATATGTAGGGGTTCAAACACATAGGCAAAAACTTTCAGCCTTGTATTCCTATTCAACCGAGCAACTTTATTTTTTTCTTGAATGTTCCTATACAAATCAAAAACGCGATTACTTCACTGATAGCGGCACTGTACCATAACCCATTTATTCCTAAAATTAGATAGGTTAAAAGTATTATCATAATACGTATTATAACCGTGCGAACAAGTGATAAAATGGCACTTGTTTTTGCATCGTTTATTGAAGTGAAAAACGATATGATAACAGAGCAACAAGGAGTTAAAATTAGCAACGGAATATATGCAGTTATAATATGTGCGGACATTTCTGCTTCGGCAGAATCAAACATTCCGATAAAATTGTTTTTAAATAGGGCGAGAATTATTGACATCATTATTCCAAGCAAGGTTTCATATATAAGAAAAACAATAACGGTTTTTCTTATTCTCACATTGTTTTTTGCACCGTAATTTGTTGAAACAATAGGGTTTAAGCCTTGTGACGCACCTGTTAATAAGGAGCCTATGAAATTGATTATTGCAAGTGCTACCGTAAAAGATGCAAGCATACTCGATCCACCGTTTTTCATTATTATAACATTGTAAAGAAAAGAAATTATTCCGCCACCCGCAACGGTTATTCCCTCAGAAGAGCCGTTATATAATATTTGACCTATTATTCTTAAGTCAATAGAAAATCTACAAAATTTTAAGCCGCAGTTTTTTTGAATTAGACCTAAAAACAATATTAAGCAACCTATAGCTGCAGATATACCGCTTGCCAAAGCTGCACCAAAAACCGACCACTTTAAAATTACTATAAACAAGTAGTCTAAAATTATATTTAAAACGGCAGTGCTTAAATTGCCAAGCATAGAAAGCAAAGGCTTTCCTACAGTGGCGGCGCATTCCGAACACAAACCGCTTATAATATAAAAAGGTGCAAAAATGCTACAGGTTATTAGGTATTCTTTCATATACGTCAATGTGTTTTCATCGCTACCTAATAACCTAGCCAACGGGTTGGTAAACAGAAAAGTCAACAATGTAAACATAAAGCCTAATATTATGCAAAGGACAAAAGATAATGAAAAAATCTCGCTTGCTGATTTATTGTTTTTTTCGCCGAATGAAATTCCAATTAATGTATTTGCACCCTGTCCAACAATAACCGAAAGACAAGAAAAAAGCATTAGAATAGGTAAGCACATTTCTACTGCAGCTAAAGCCTCACTATTACAGTTTCTGGCAATAAACATTATATCGACAAAAGAATACAGTGAAAAAACGCCGACAGTTATCATCGAGGGTATTGCATAAGCAAAAAACAGTTTGCCGATTTTATCGGTTTCTAAATTTAAATTTTTCATAATTAACCTACTAAATATTTATTATAGCAAAAAGCCATTCGCAAAATGCACAAGTCCAGTAAAAACGGACAATAGAAAAAA
>JAZNEH010000025.1:0-1754 GCA_045588515.1 Eubacteriales bacterium | reverse complement strand
TTTACATTTATTTCTTTTTTTATACTTTCTTTCCGGGCAAAGTTGTTATATAATATAATTAGATAAAATGAAAAGAGGATGCCGAAATGAACACCATCAAAGAAGTTATATTCGACGAACAAAGCGGCAACATAGAGCAATTAGCCAAAGTGATGCGGCAAGAAAACAATTTCCGCACCCTGATGTCCTATTATCAATGTGCGATGATGGAAGTGGAAACCAAATTCAAAGTATTGAACGAAGGGCTGAATGTGACCCACGCCCGCAACCCTATTGAAACCATTAAATGCCGCTTGAAAGATCCCCGCAGCATTATCGATAAACTCTGGCGGCGGGGCCTTTCCCTCTCGCTGGACTCTATCGAAAAAGAAATTCGGGATATTGCCGGCGTGCGTGTCATCTGCGCCTTTCCCGAGGACGTTTACTTATTGGCTCATTATCTTTTAAAGCAAGACGATGTGAAACTGATCCGGGTTAAAGACTATATCAAAGCCCCCAAGCCCTCCGGCTATCGAAGCCTGCATCTGATTGTGCAGATCCCGATTTTTTTAGCCAACGAAAAAAGAATGATGCACGTTGAGATCCAGCTCCGCACCATCGCTATGGATTTTTGGGCCAGCCTGGAACATAAGATGAAATATAAAAAGGATCTGGAAAACGCCGATCAAATTGCCCGGGAACTCAGCGATTGCGCCGAGCGGATCGCCCAATTAGATTTGGATATGCAAAGTATTCGAAACAAAATTGAAAATACCAATAAAGAGTAACTTGAAATATTGTAGTATTTCAGCAAAAATGTTATTATACCTATAATAATTATTTAAAAAATAAGGAGAACTATTTTTAGGAGATTTTAGCCCAACAGAATCGGTTAGCATTCCTCTTTTTAGAAAAAAAGATACGGCCACTTTATTTACAGACACCGTTTCCCTTTTCAAAAACAAGGATTTTCGGTTTGTGAATTTAGAATGTGCCATCACGGAAAGTGAAAATGCGATCGAAAAGTTTGGGCCCAATCTGAAAGCGCCCTTTGAAACTGCAGATGTTTTAAAAGAATTAGGCGTAGATTGTTGCGGCTTAGCCAACAATCATTTCTTTGATTACGGCATTGAAGGGGCAATGGATACCCTGAAGGCTTTAGAGCAAAATGGATTTCTTTTTACTGGGTTCGGGAACAATTACGAAGATTCCCGCAAAAATCTGGTTTTAGAACAGGATGGGCAAAAAATCTGCCTGATCGCCGTTTGCGAACACGAATATTCCTATGCCTTGGAGGATCGGATGGGTTGCCGGCCTTTTGATGAATTTGAAACGTTAGAAGATATTTGGGCCGCCAAGGCAGAAAACGACCGGGTGATTTTGATCTATCACGGTGGCAAAGAATATAGCCAATATCCCTCCCCTCGCCTGATCCGGGCTTGCAGAGCTATGGCCCGGGCCGGAGCAGATATGATCCTTTGCCAGCATAGCCATTGTATCGGTTGCTACGAAAACTACGAAGGTACTCATATTCTTTATGGTCAAGGCAATTTTCATTTCGTGCACGATAGCAAAGAAGAAGGATGGTTCACTTCGCTGGCGGTTGCCTATGATACCCAGAGCCACGAAATTGAGTTTACGCCCATTCGATCCTTGAAAAACGGCATCACCCTTGCAAAGGGGCAAGATAAAGAGAATATTATGGCCGCTTTCGCTAAGCGAAACGAAGAACTTCAAACCGGCGAATGGAAAAAAGGCTGGCATCAATTCTGCCT
>JAZNEH010000024.1:0-2199 GCA_045588515.1 Eubacteriales bacterium | reverse complement strand
TAAAGCTTGTCTTCCTAAGACCGCTTGGCCTCCGACTTCGGCTGATGTTATCATTCCAGCAACTGAAGGTTTCCACCTTCGAGCCGCTCATAGTCATATCTTTTGCAATATCGGCGGCAGATTCCGGCAATTCCAGAAAATCAGCCAGCCATCCTTTTGTTACGTTCATATTTTAGTTCCCTCCTTAAAATTGCTCTAAAAAGCGCAGATCGTTTTCAAAGAACAATCTGAGGTCATCGATGTTATAGCGGCGCATAACGATCCGTTCCAAGCCAAGGCCAAAGGCAAAGCCGCTGTATTCTTCGGGGTCAATGCCGCAGTTTTTCAAAACTTTGGGATGCACCATCCCGGCGCCCAAGATTTCGATCCAGCCTTCGTTTTTGCAAAGACGGCAGCCTTTTCCTTCGCAAGCAAAGCAACGGATATCCATCTCAGCGGAAGGCTCTGTGAAGGAGAAGTGATGGGGCCGGAACCGCACCACTGCATCTTCGCCGTAAAGGCGTTTGGCAAAAAGTTCCAAAGTGCCTTTCAGGTCGCTCATACGAATGTTTTTATCCACAACCAATCCTTCGATCTGATGGAACAGGGGAGAGTGGGTGGCATCCACTTCATCGGACCGGTAAACCCGGCCCGGTGCGATCACCTTAATGGGCGGTTTTTGATTTTCCATCACGTGCACCTGAACAGGTGAAGTCTGGGTGCGGAGCAGGATGTTTTCGGTGATATAGAAAGTATCCTGGGTATCCCGCGCAGGATGGTTGGCGGGCATATTCAGGGCCTCGAAATTATAGCGGTCTAATTCCACTTCCGGGCCGCTGGCGATCTGGAATCCCATTCCCAAAAAGATATCTTTGATCTCGTCCAGCACTTGAGTCATAGGATGTTTTTTCCCGGGCACAGGTGCTACGCCGGGAACCGTTACGTCTAATTGTTCTTCCCGCAGGCGGCGTTCCAATTCCAAGGCTTCCAAAGCGGTTACTTTTTCTTCCAAAGCCGCTTCAATCTCGCTCCGCAGTTCATTTACCATTGCGCCCATCTTGGGGCGTTCTTCGGGGGAAAGAGCCCCCATTCCTCTCAAAAGCGCAGTCAGTTCGCCCTTTTTGCCCAAGAAACGAACCCGGATCGCCTCCAGATCCGCTTTGGACTGGGTTTCCTCTAGCCGAGCCCGTGCTTCCGCACGGATGGCTTCCAGTTTTTCTTTCATAAATTGATCCTCCAATCAATATTAACAAAATAATAAAAGCCCGCCCCTGAAATAGGGGCGAGCCTGATAAACCCGTGTTACCACCCTGATTCCGGCAAATTTCGCCGGCACTCAACGCCATCTAACGGCAGGCCGCCGTTGCCCTTTCGAGGACACCGCTCCCGGGTTGAAAATGGATCCGTTGCCCTTCCGAAAGATGCTTGCAGCCTATGGCATCTTCTCTCTGGCGGGGGATCAGGGGATCTTTAACGCCCGTTCATTGCGTTTATACTTGGATATTTTAACATAATGAATTTTGAAAATCAATAGTTTTTCATTGAAAAGCGAGGAAATATATGATAAAATAAATGCAAATAAACCCATTTGGAGGCTGAAAACCTTGGAAAATTTCATTGAATACTGTTTATCTTATAAAATGACCGCTCAGGATCAGATCAAACGGTTGCTCTATACCGTTGCCCCGATGGTATTGGGAGTATTTTTGATTATGATGTTGGGCCCCATTGGGATTTTGCTTTGCGCCGGTTGTTGTTATCTGGCCTATCGGCTGTTTTTATCCTTCTTTTTTGAATATGAGATCACCCTTTTGGAAAATGAGATCACATTCACTAAGATCATTAATAAAGAACGCCGGAAAGAACTTATGAAGGCGGATATTGCCAAAACGGAATGTTATGGCCTTTTAAGTGATTTGAAAAATCCTCCCGCCAAAGTACGCTCCTTCCTGAGCCATCAGGGGGAAGAACCGGAATATTATTGGATCACCCGTAATTCCAAGGATGAAAAGGTTTGTATTCTCTTTCAGCCCACGGAAGCGGTGCTTCAAGTTTTTGAAGTACGGGCCCGGGGGAAACGGGTATGAAACTGGTAAGCCCCGCCGAAATGAAGGAAATGGACCTGCGTACCGTGCGGGAAGGCCTTTATTCTTCGGTGGAACTGATGGGCAATGCGGCAAAGGCGCTTTATGAAGAAGTTTCTGCCGGACTGGATCGCCG
>JAZNEH010000023.1:0-13330 GCA_045588515.1 Eubacteriales bacterium | reverse complement strand
AACTGACACCACTCGAAAAGCGATGTCAGTTCGTTGCTTAAAATTAAATATTAACTACCATAGGGGCTTTTTTGTACTGTCCGCACAAATTGGGGCAGTCCATCAGGAAGCTTGCTCTTTTCATATTCATTTCCACGCACTCAATATTTCTGCGGGAACGGATTGGGGTTTGAACCGATAATGGCCGGTGGGGGCAGGATCCCGTTTGAAATAGTTTTCTTCCCGATTAGGTTGGCCGCCGTTATGGATAATATAGGGCTTTCCATCCCGATCTCGGCGATCGGAAACGACCCCGATATGTTTGCCTCGGCCGAAGATTACGATATCTCCGGGTTGCCATTCATGGATCTTTTCGATATCCGTTGTGAGGCTTTGCCCATATTCCCGGAAAAAGATCTCCAGATTGGGCACCCGCCGAAAATCAATATTGGCATCGGGCTTTTCAATCCCATAGGCTGCGGGGCGGGCGGCAATATCTTTGCTTACCATCTCCTTCAGGGAATAGCCTGCCTCCCGGAAGGCCCGCCATACCACGTCGGTGCACACGCCGATGTTTTCCGGCGGATAGCCGCCCGGTTGATAAGTGCCGTCGTATTTGGGCCGGTTTTTGGCATCCTTTCGGGCGCCCAACAAAAGGTCGGCGTAATCGTCCACCCCGTTGCCGTTAAAATCGCAACCGCTTAAGAGGGTCTGCACGCCGAAATCAGTTCCGGAATAATATCTGCGCGGAATCAGATTATAGCGATCCGCCAGCGGCAGAACGGCGCCGATCAGCAGCAGAAGAAGAGCGCTCAGCAGGCAGACAGCCAAAATCAGAAGGGATCTTTTGCGTTTTCTCATCGGCGGTCTTCTTTCTTTTTACCATAGAAAATGGCGGCCAATAAGCCAATGGCAATGCCAACCGCCGCCGCAACCAATCCGCCGGCCAACGGCTTCAGATTGCCCTTGGGAATGGCTTCGCTTTCATAGGGCGGTTCTTTGGCGGGATAGAGGGTTTGGCCCTCTGTTAATTTGTTGGCGGTGAGTTCGGCAAAAGGCGTTGGATTTTGAGGATCATCCAGGCAGATAAAGCCGTTTTGCCGGCCCATATAGTAGCCGATATAGGCCCAGTAGCGGCCCTGTTCATCCTTCCAATGGAAGGAAAGGGAACGGCCCATTTCCTTATGATCGTTGCCGCCCAGTTCATATTTGCGAACGATCTCGGCGGAGCCGGGATATCGAAAGATATAAACGTATTCCGTTTCTGCGGGCCATTCAAAGGTGGAAAGATCGGTTTTATACGGATCGTGTTCGGCCATAAAATCGGAATGGATGTAAAGCCGGCTTAACTGATCCAACCGGATCCAGCCCGGGGTTTCCAACTCGCCGGTTTCGTCGAAGGGGATATAACCCCAAAGAACCCCGTCATCTTGGTAACTGCCGTAGACCATCAACTTGGCACCATTGGTATAGTGGGCCATAACGGTGCCGTTGGGTTTATTCAGCATAGTCACATAGCCCTCCGGGGAATTGGCTAAGTAGTATTTTTCGATCCGCTCCACTTGATCCTGAACCGTGGCGTAAAAATCGGTAACCGGCGGTTCATAGGCAATATCTGCGGCGGCGGTCAGGGTCAGGGAACCAATGATCAGTAAGAAAGCAAGAATCCGTTTCATAATAGAACTCCTATCATAAATGAAATAATATTACAAATCAAAGAAAAACGGTAGGGATGCTTGAAATCTGTGCATTTTTGATAGCAAAAGCCCTCTATGAGAGCGGCCAAAACTTCCATCAGCAAGAGAAGCCAAAGTACTTTGCCGGAAAGTTGCCAAAAGAGCACTAAAGGCGGGTTGGTTAATAAATTGGCTAAGGCTACCACCGCCAAATTCCGGCCCCGTTTTCCGAATAACAGGGCCAAAAGCAGTTCAAAAAATTCCGTTAACACCAGAGAACTACTCAACGAGATCAAAAGCGTCACAGTTTAAGCCCCCTTTCACAAGGAAGAAGCAAAAGGCCGGAGCCTAAGGCTCCCAATCCCCAGATCCAGGGGCTTTGGGGGAGAGGCCATTGAAAATAGACCGGTAAAAAGCCCAAAAACAACCCGAAGGTCAAAAGCCCGAAAGCAAAGCCTTTTAAGCCCGGCGCCAAGCGGGCGGCGCCCCAAAGGGTGAGGGGCATGGTGGTTTGAAACAGGAGCATCCCCAGAAAGCCCAAGGGGGGAAGGCTGCCCAAAACCAGGCAAAGGGCGGCAGGGACCATGGTGCAGACCACAGTTTTGCGCCAGCCGAACCGATCCAATAAATGGCCGCCGCAATATTTGCCGAAAACCGTTGCCAAACAGAGGGCAAGGCCGCTCCAAAGGGTAGTGTTCCAAGAAAAATGAAAAGCAAAACCTAAGTAACACCGCAAAACCACCACAGCGAAAAGGGCTAACAAAATCGGCAATCGCCGGGGAAAGGTGATGGCGGCGTTGGCGGAGGGATGGTGCTTGCGGAGAAGGGCCAGCCCCGAAAGGAGCATCATCAGCGGCACCCAAACGGCGGAAAGGGTTCCTTTTCCGTATAGGGTGCCCAGAAAAAGGCCCAGTGCACCGGGGGCCACAAACCGGCCCAAGGGCCCGGCCTTCGGCCCTTCGTTCAAAACTTCCAGCCCGCCGCCCAGATGAAAGCAGGCGTTTCCCAGGCCCGCCGTTACAGCGCTGATGAGCGGCTGGCCGGTCAGCAAAAAGCTGAACCCCACCAGCATCATTCCGCTGCCGGCCAAAGCGTGGTTGCGGTTCCATTTGTCTGCCAGAATTCCCAAAGGCATCTGCAGAGCGAAAGCGCAAAAATTATAAAGGAGCAAAACGGCTCCGTAATCGGGACAACCCCGAAAAAAGCGAAAGAGCAACAGGGCGCAGGAAAAATCCACTGCCCCGTGGGCTATGGGATAAAGAAAGCGGTTCAATGGAATCCCTCCTTTGATGATAAAACGAATGAAGCACCCAAAATGTTGCATTTTTGCAAAAAAATGTTAAAATATTTTTATGGATATTTATTTTGTTTATCTGCTCCGTTGCCGGGGCGGCATTTTGTATACTGGTATTACTAAGGATCCCGCTCGGCGGTTCCGGGAACATTTTGAAAAGGGTGCCCGGGGCGCTAAGTTCACCCGCTCCCATCCGGCAGAGAAGGTAGAACTCCTTTGGAAAACAGAAGGCCGGCAGGCGGCCTCCCGTTTGGAATATCGGATCAAGCAACTTTCCAAACCGCAAAAGGAACGGCTGATCCGGGAGCCGGACTGTTTGCAGGAATTGATGGGCGCAAAATTGGAGGCTTCCGTGTATACCATTATAACCCATCCCGCATTAAAAGACAATGGAGAATAGCGTAGACAAGGGGACAGTTCCTTGTCTTATGGAAATTCATATCATAATCAAAGGGCAGCAGATTTTGAAATCTGCGGCGCTTTTTAGATTATTCATCCCGGAATTCCAGCGGTTTAAACAACAGATTGATGCACCAGATCCCTGCCAACGCTACGATCACAAAGATGATCCGGGCAACGATGGAAAAGGTTCCGCCGAAGATCCAGCCCACCAGATCGAATTTGAAAAGTCCCATCAGGCCCCAGTTCAGGGAACCGATGATAGAGAGGGCCAAAGCGATCTTATTCATAGGATTTCCTCCTTTATAGATTGTTTACTTTCATTATTTCCGCTTTTCAGGACGTTTATTCATTTTGAATATTTTTTTAATTTCAAAAAAGCATCTATATTTTTTCGTCAAACTATGATAAAATAAAAAAGATATTATGATTTAAAGGAGAATTCTTGGGTGAGTTCTTTTAAAAAGATTAGAAAACATATCAAAAGAGGTCGGTTCCGCAAGGCCCTTTCGGTGAATTTACGCTGGGGGATGCGGCGGGTTCGCCATTTTTTCCAACGCGATGGGTTTGTGCGGGGGATCAAGGGCCGTTATGCCCGGCGGCTTTATGTGATGCTGGGGTTATTACTGGCCGTTTGCGGGCTGGCCTATGCCAGCAGTTTGATGAGCAACGCCTATCTGGCCGATGAGGCGGTATTGGTGCGCCGCCTTTCCGATCCGGATTTTGACCGCAAAAACCCGGTTTTGGCGGCCTTGAACAGTTTTGGTTCCACCAACCGAATTCAAGTGAGCCTGAAAACGGCGGAGCGGGATAATTTGCATCCCCGAAAGGTGGATCTGGATCAGGGCAACCTGAATCTGGTGATGACCTTGAGCGACGGCCGGAAAATGGAATATACCCTGCAAAACCGCAATATTGATAATTTTGAGAGTGGAAATACCGATCAGTTTACGCTGATTTTGCCGGCAGATGTATCGGTTTTTGATATCACGGAATATCAGTTGGTTTTATTGCCCGACGCCAAAGGCGCATACGGGGAATGGCATTGCCATTGGGCAGAAATTTCCTTCCTATTGGGCGGAAAGCGCACGCTGGTGGCATCCGATAACTGGAAAAGCACCTTTGTTTTCTCTCAAAACGCCACCCGGGCGACCTTGGAGCAAGTGGGCAAGAACAATGCTTATTATCAGCAGATCGAGGCCCTTTATCCCTATGCCTTGGCGGTTTGCAAAAAAGGCAAGGAAACGGTTCACGATAGCCAGATCAAATCCTCGGCCTTGAATTCCTTGGGGCTCAGCGATGGGAAGACACTCTATCTGGAAGTGGAAACGGTGGGGTTGGAGAATCAAACCTCCATTTTGCAAAACCAACTGGGAACGGTGGAACTTTCGGAATTCGATCAATTGGACTACGACGGCACCATGGCCTTGCGGGTGGAATTCTATTCCGATGTCGGCGGCAGTTATGTGATAGAGTATCCCCTGGATACACCGGGGAAAGATGATTTTGAATTGGGCACCCTTTCCGTTTTTGAGATGGTGATGCCCGAGGGGCTCAGCGTTTTTGATATCCGATCTATGGAACTTTTGGTGAAGGATAGCGGAGATGCGTGGGCGCCCCGGATGCTTCGGGCCTATCTGCGCACCGATTACGGCGTGAACCTGGAATTGGCCCGTATTACCGATACCACCCTCACTGCCGGCCGGGGCACTTGCGTTTTTTATGATGGGCTGATCCAAACGGAGTTGAGTCCCTTGGCCTTTGATTTAACGGCCACCTATCAATTGCCGCAAAAATTGGCGAAGAAAATGGAAGAAACCTATGGAACGGCTGTTACCGGCGTGGCTTACAGTATGTATTTCAATGAGTTTGATTTTTATGGCCGGCAAAAACTGTTTTATAGCCAGATCAAAGCCTTATTCGGGGGGGAAGAACATGCTTAAACGGATGGTGGCCATTCTTTTGGCCGGCACGCTTTTACTGGGGTTGACTGCCTGCAAGAAATCAGCGGATCAGAAGGGAACGGAAAGCCTTTTGGAAACGGCGGAAGTTTCCATGAACGAGGGGCATTTTTTCTTCGTTGGGAAAGTGCTTTCCGTTGTGAACGAACAAAAGATGATTACCTTCTATGATGCAGAAACGGAAAAAAACACCTTCTATCAGGTGGAGATCACCGATGACCTGTTTGGGTGTATGCCGGAGAAGGTGATCACCGTTTGCATCTACGGGACCGGTACCTTTTTCAAAAATCGGAAATCCCTGGAAAAGGGCAAGGAATATTTTTTTGATACTCGCCTTTGGGTTGACGAGGAAAAGGCGGTTTACTTATTGCCCACCTTTTATAGCGGCCTGCCGGAGCGGCAGGGAGATCGATTGCTTTTGAGCGAGCCGGAAGAAACTTATGATCTGGGCCGGCCGGAGGACTATCGGGAAGATCTTTTGGCACTGGCAAATCGGGTGGGCTATGGAGCAAAAACCGTTATGGCCGGAATGAAAAGCCAATTGGAATTGGCGGTTCAGAATAGTAATAAAGCCCATTTCGACGGGGTGGAAGTGAAAGAAACCGACGAAAATTTCTTAGCAAGGGTTACCGCAACTGCCCAGAGGCTTTTGGAAAAAGCAAAGGACGCAGAATCAACTTGGAATGGAATTAAGGGGGTTTTAGAATGAGTATGATGATCACCGCATTACTTTTGGGAATCGGGCTGGCAATGGATGCCTTCGCCGTATCCCTCACCAACGGAATGTGTTGCAGTAAACTAAAAAAACGCTATGCCATCGCCGATGGGCTGACCTTCGGGCTGTTTCAGGCGGCCATGCCGCTGATCGGCCTCTTTTTGGGATTTCGGTTTTTGAAATATATCGAGGCGGTGGATCATTGGATTGCCCTGATCCTTTTGGGCGGGATCGGCTTGAATATGATCCGGGGTGCTTTGCAGAAAGAGGAAGAGGATGCCTGCCCTGTGAATCCCTTTGGCGTGAAGAATTTATTGGTGCAGGGCGTGGCAACCAGCATCGATGCTCTGGCGGTGGGGATTGGATTTTCCACAGAACTGGCTTCTTTTAACGAAGCGTATCTCACCGTTGCCATCATTGGGATCAGCACCTTTGTTATCAGTACCGCCGGAGTGTTTATCGGCAAATTTTTCGGCGGGATGCTGAAGGAAAAGGCTGAGATTTTCGGCGGCGTGATCCTGGTTGGTATTGGCCTTAAAATTCTGATCGAACACTTATTTTTTTAACCCCTCCGGGATGTTGGCGAACATCCCGTGTCCCCTTTCAAAAGGGGACAGCATAGGTAATTGCAATTTTAAAAACGGCCCTGGGGAAAGGAACGATCTTCCGCAGGGCTGATTTATTTTTTTGTCAAATTAAAAAGCGCCGTGGGAGGTTTTTAATTCCCACGGCGCAGTACGCAGACTATAAATGAACTTGGGTTGTTCCCCCTTGGGGGGAACACGGGGCATTTGCTAATGCTCCGGAGGGGGTCTATTTTAAGGTTTCGTCGTAGTGAGCACGTTCGCCGCCGATGAATTTGGGCCGGGTGCGGGCGGCCAGCAATAGGGCAGAACCGATGGTTTTTTGGGCCAGCCGGCAAGGCACAGCCACTTCTTTTAGATGCATCCCAATCAAAGTGCCGCCGATATCCAATCCGGCCTCGGCAGAGATATGTTCCACTGCGACGGGATCTTGCAATTGAGCGTAGGCGGCAGTGGCAAAAGAGCCGCCGGCTTTCGGTTGCGGAACAGCGTTCACAATAGGATAGCTCCGTTTTTCGGCCACGCTCCGTTCCAGAATTAACGCTCGGTTCAAGTGCTCGCAACATTGGGCGGCCACTTCAACGCCATGCTCCTGAGCGGCGCTATAAATAGCGGCAAAAACCGCTTCCCCTACTTCAAAGGCGGAATGGGTGCCAATCTTTTCACCTAAAATTTCACTGGAAGAGCAACCAACCACCAACAGATCGCCTTTTCGCAGTTTGCCCGCTTGGATCAATTCCTGAACAGCGGCGGTTGCTTCGTTTGCATATTGAGTATTCATAGTTCATATCCTTTCCGGGGGGTGATTTTATGGAATTAACGTTGGAATGTTTAACGGGGAAAGAGGTTGTAGACCGATGCAGCGGCAAGAAATTGGGCTACCCGAAAGATTTGATCTTCGATTGCGAATGCGGCCGGATCGAGGCATTGGTTTTATGCAAAAAAGGATTTGGCCTTTTTCAAAAGGATCCGCCTTGCATCCCCTGGTGCAATGTGGAACGGATCGGCGAAGACGTGATCTGGGTGAAGGGCGACGAGCCAAAAGATTTCCGATAAAGTTTTCCGCCGCAGATTTCTTTGTGATGCAGTTGCGTGGTGCCGGTGGAAAGGGGCCTTTATCTGTTGAGATGATCTTCACCAAAGCGGTGGAGGCTTTATTTTGCTCTCTTTCCGCCCTTTAGATATCCATAATAATAGGAATAATCATAGGGGAACGTTTGGTCTTGGCGGTGATAAAGGAGGCCAGCGCATCCCGCATATCACTTTTCAGCCCGGCCCATTCCAGATTCCCTTTTGCAAGGCTCTTTTCCAAAGCGAGGGTTACCACCCGGCGGGCGTCTGCCATCAGATCTTCATTTTCCCGCACATAGATAAATCCGCGGGAAACGATATCCGGGCCGCTGACTAATTTTTTGGTCTTTTGATCCACTGCGGCTACCACTAACATAATGCCTTCTTGAGAGAGGATGCGCCGATCCCGGAGCACGATGTTGCCCACATCGCCGATGCCACTGCCATCCACCAGAATCTGGCCGGAGGGCACGCTCCCGGTGACCCTGCCGGACGTCTTATTCAGTTCCAGCACATTCCCGATGGCGGAAACGAAGATGTGCTCGTTATCCAAGCCGGTTTCCATTCCCAATCGGGCGTGGGCCAGCAGATGATGATATTCTCCATGGACCGGCATAAAGAATTTGGGCCGAACCAGATCTAAAATCAGTTTCAGTTCTTCTTGGCAGGCGTGACCGGAAACGTGAACGTCTGCCATTTTATTATCCACTACAGTAGCACCCAATTTTTGCAGTTCATTCGTCACCCGGCTCACCAACCGTTCGTTGCCGGGGATGGGAGAGGCCGAAATAATGATTAAATCGTTGGCGGTAACCGAAATGGTGCGATGATCGGAAAAGGCCATCCGATAAAGGGCACTCATAGGTTCGCCTTGAGAGCCGGTGGTAATCAGCGTTACTTTATGGGCAGGATGTCGGCTAACCTGCTCCAGCGGGATCAGGGTGCCTTTGGGCATTTTTAAATAGCCCAGTTCTTGGGCCACGGCAATAACGCTTTCCATAGAACGGCCGGAAACGGCCACTTTCCGCCCATACTGCACAGAAGCATCAATGATCTGTTGCACCCGGTGTACGTTGGATGCAAAGGTGGCCACGATGATCCGTTTATCCTGGGCCTGCTCAAAGATCGGCAGGAAGGCTTTTCCTACCTTCTTTTCCGAAGAGGCAAAGCCCGGCCGTTCCGCATTGGTGGAATCGGCCATCAATAATAAAACGCCTTCTTTCCCCAATTCGCCCAAGCGGGCCAGATCAATGGCTCGGCCATGGATAGGCGTGGTATCGATCTTGAAGTCGCCGGTGTGAATAATGGTTCCGACGGGGGTTTTGATGGCAAAGCCGGCTGCATCGGGGATGGAATGATTCACCTTGATGAATTCCACCTGAAAACAACCCCGGTTCACAATGGTTCCGTAGCCCGCTTCAATCAGCATAGCGGTTTTATCCATTTTGAATTCCACCAGTTTCCGGCGGATCAGGCCCAGCGTCAGTTTTGTGGCATAAACGGGTACATTGATTTCTTTTAAAACGTAAGGCAGAGAGCCGATGTGGTCTTCATGGCCGTGGGTGATGAAGATACCTCGGATCTTATCGTAATTTTTGCGCAGATAAGTGATGTCCGGAATTACAGAATCTACCCCTAACATATCGCTGGAGGGGAAGGCCATCCCGCAATCGATAATGATCATATCGTTGCCGTATTCAATGGCGGTCATATTCTTGCCGATCTCGTCTAAGCCGCCCAGCGGAATGATTTTTAATTTGGCTGTTTGACGGCTGGTTTTGGGGGCTTTCGGCGGCGCCTTTTTTACCGGTTTGATCGGGGGTTCTGCCGCCTTTTTATGAGAAGGCGCTTTGGCCGGGCCCGCCTTTTGGGGCGCTGGCTTCTTTTTAGGGGCCGCTTTCTTTTGGGAGGCGATGGATTCGCCGGGCATATTGGCCCCCCGCTTTCCGCTGGCGGCCTGCAATAGATCTTTATTGTTCAATAGGTCTTCTAATTTTAAAGGCCCGGTGCTTTTCTTTCCTTTTCGGGCTGCAGAACGTTCCAACGTTTCTTTTTTGGTTTTTTCCATTTGTACTCCTTTCGGTTTTTATTTAAACATAACAAAATGACCTCTTTGAAAGCCTTCTTTCGAAAGAGGGAATGATTTCAGCAAGCCTTCCACGGCGGTCCGAAGGCTTGAAAGGGCATCATAGATGCCGTCCGTTCAACTTATACAATAGTATTATACACCATTTTTGCCGGATTTACAACCATTTATTCAAAACGATGGTAAATCGGGCTTTGCCGGTAATCCTCGCCGGCGGGAGCGGGGGAACTGCTCCAGCAGTTCCATAGATCGGTGGCCCGGCGTTCCACCTCGAAAAAGGCGAGGGAGGCGGCCTCACATTCCTTGCCCGATTGGGTAATAGGGAGAGCGGCGGTCTTTTTTAAGGATTTTAAAAGTTCCCGGCCCCTTTGATTAAAGGCTAGGGGGCGCAAGTAGGGGGGCGTTTGGGCCGGCAACTCCCGGGGGAGTTGCAAAGCAACAGCGCAAAGGGCTCGGCGCAATTTTGCCATAGAATAACGCTTGGTTTTGCTTTCCTCCAAAAGGTTTTGCAGGGTGTTGGTGCGAGTCAATGCAGATAGGATCCGATTTTCCAAGCCTTCGCTGATGTTGGCGGTTTGCGCCCATTGATCGGGGGCAGTCGTTCTCAATAGAGAAAGCAAGCCGATTTCGGCGGCATTCTTGTCCAATGCAGGGCCTTGGCGGCAGGGGCAATATTGATCGAAGGTTTCAGGATGCTCCCGCACAAAGGATGCGGAGCAATAGATCCCTTGCGGTTCTCCGCTATGGGGGGCCGAACGTTGAATTGTGAGGCAGGGAATTTGAAGGGGCCGGGCGGCTTTCAGATAGCCATAGGCCAAAAGATTATTGGGCTTTAAAAGCAAAGCGCTTTCTTCCGGCAATAACTGCATCAGGGCTTCCTGCCGGGCGGCACCATAGGAACGGCCTTGATCTAATTCTTTTTTGATAAACGGAGCCAGCGTTTCTTCCGATAGAGCGGCTAACCGTTCCAAGGCCGCCAAAGAACCTTCTTCGGTTCCGAAGGCCATCGTGACCGGCTGGCCCAGCGCAGCGGCCAATTGCACGCCGGTTTCAGCGAAGCGTTCGCTGTTACTTAAAACATAGGGAACCGGGAGTTCCAACACCAGATCGGCTCCGTTTCGAATAGCGGCGGAGGCACGTTCCCACTTGGAATAGGCGGCGGGTTCTCCTCTTTGTACAAAATGACCGCTCATAATGCAAACGGTGTAATCGGTTTCGGTTTTTGGCAGTTGACTTAAAAGATATTGATGACCGTTATGAAACGGATTGAATTCGCTGATAACCGCATAGATCAAAGAACCTCGCCCCCCTTTTTGAAAATTATGGTTGAAAGTTTGTTATTTCTATTATATAATAAATTGATGTAAAAGAAAAGTCCAATTATGAAAAAGGAGAAAATAAAGATGAAAATTTTGGTGATTAACGCCGGAAGTTCCTCTTTGAAGTATCAGTTGATTGATATGGATGGCAGTGAAGTTCTGGCAAAGGGGAATTGCGAACGAATCGGCATCGACGGGAAGTTCACCCATAAAGCCAAGGGCGAAGAATATAGCGAAGAGATCGCTCTGCCCGATCACGCCGCCGCTATCAAGTTGGTTTTGAAATATCTGACCGACGAAAAATGGGGCGTGATTGCAGATGCTTCTGAAATTGCAGCCGTGGGGCATCGGGTTGTGAACGGCGGCGAGGTGTTCTATCAGGCAACGTTGATGGACGAAGAAAAACTGAACACTCTGGATACGCTGACAGAGTTTGCGCCTCTGCATAACCCCGCCGCCATCACCGGCATCCGGGCTTGCGTTTCTGTAATGGGTGAAGAAGTTCCTCAGGTAACCGTTTACGATACGGCTTTCCATTATGGAATGCCTAAGGTGGCCGCTTTGTATGCGCTGCCTTATGAACTTTATGAAGAACACGGCATTCGCCGTTTCGGTGCCCACGGCACGTCCCATGGTTATGTGGCGCAGGAATGTGCCAAGTTTTTGGGCAAGGATATCAAAGATTTGAAGATCGTAACCTGCCATCTGGGCAACGGTTCTTCCATCTCTGCCGTGAAGGGCGGTAAATGTATTGATACTTCCATGGGTTTCACTCCGCTGGCCGGCGTGATGATGGGAACCCGTACCGGGGATATGGATCCCGCTTTGGTTACTTTCTTGATGAATAAACTGAATCTGGATGCTCAGGGCGTCAGCGATCTGATGAATAAGAAGAGCGGCGTATTTGGCATCAGCGGTGGCTATTCCGATTTCCGTGATCTGGAAAAATATGCGGCCGAAGGCAATGAGCGTTGTCAGTTGGCGCTGGATATGTTCAATTATCAGGTAAGCAAATATGTGGGCGCTTATGCGGCCGCTATGGGTGGTGTGGATGCCATCGTATTTACTGCCGGAATCGGTGAAAATACCGTTTCCGTTCGGAAGGCGATCTGCGAATCTGTTGCCTTTATGGGCGCCAAATTGGATGAAGAGAAGAATAAGATCCGCGGCGAGAAGACTTTGATCTCCACCCCCGATTCCAAAATTGCTCTTTGCGTGATTCCCACCAATGAAGAACTGGCCATTGCCCAGCAGACTTTGGAAGTGATTTCAAAATGAACGCTTTGAGAAGAATTCGTGAATGGTTTCGGGCTGTGATGAAAGTCCGATTATGGAATTTTCTGATTAAGTTTGGGGCGGCCTTTTTGGCAACGGTTTTAGTGCTGGGCGGTGCAGTTACCATCGGATATAACTATTTGTTTGGTGGACTGGATCGGGATGCGGCATTGGACCACGAAGAAATCGGCATTACCGAGGATACCCGCCCGGTGAGTAAAGATCTAATTAATATCGCACTGTTCGGGGTGGATTCCACCAACGCAGATATGAGCGATGGTCGAAGCGATAGTATTGTGGTGGTAACGTTAGATACCAACCGCCGGGAGATTCGTATGACCGCTATTCAGCGGGATTCTTATGTAACGGTGGAAGGCCACGGAAAAACCAAAATCAACCATGCCTATGCCTATGGCGGCCCGAAATTGGCGGTGAAAACCATCAATCAGAATTTCGGCCTGAACGTAACCGACTATCTGGTGATTGATTTTTCCAATATGGAAAAACTCATCGATGTGCTGGGCGGGATTCAACTGGACGTTAGTTCCAGTTACCGTTATGAGGCAAACCGGGTCATCACCGGTATGGGAAGTTCGGAATTGATTCAAAAAACCGGCTTGCAAACTTTGAGCGGAATTCAGGTTATGGGAATGGTGCGGGCCCGCTATAACGTTGGCGGAACCGAAGCCCGTTCCAATATGCACGAAGTGGTGTTGATGGCTTGTTTGGAAAAGGTGAAAACCATCAATGCGATGCAATATCCCGAATTAATTAAAACGATGATGTCTTTAGTAAAAACCACCTTGGCGGTGAGCGATGTAACCACCGTTGGAATTCAGGTGGCAACCTCGGATTATAAAATCCGTAATGCTGTGTTCCCGCTGGCGGCCGATCAGCCCGGCGGAAACGGCGGAAGAATGATCGACGGTGTTTGGTATCTCACCTTTAACGAAGAACCAACCGTTGCCCAT